>VBGV01000196.1 GCA_005880755.1 Chloroflexota bacterium | reverse complement strand
TCCCAGTAGCCACCGCCATGGCACGCCCTCCCCTAAAAGCGCCCGGCCCCGCGGCTCGGGCCCCGCGTTATCGTAGCCGCCCATGTGGGCTTTGCAAGATGTGCGCTTGCCCACCGGCGCGGCCGCCGACATCGTGGTCGAGGGCGACCGGATCGCCAGGCTCGAAGCCCGCGCTGCGGACGGGTTGGCGGAGCGGATCCAATGCTCAGGCAAGCTGGTCCTGCCCGGCTTTATCGATGGCCATGTTCACCTCGATAAGGTCCTGATCCGCGACGAGCTGCGCGAGCACGACGGCACGCTGGCCGGCGCCATCTCCGCCATCCACGAGCGGAAGCGGCAGTACACGGTGGAAGACGTACGAACACGCGCACGCGCGGTGATCGAGGACTCGGTCAGACTCGGCACCACGCGTTTGC
>VBGV01000195.1 GCA_005880755.1 Chloroflexota bacterium | reverse complement strand
TGCTGCGCGACCCGGGCGCCTACGAGCTGATGGAGGCCGCGCTCGAGGCGGGTGCGGACGTGGTCGGGGGCATGCCGCACTGGGAAGCGGACGTGGAAGCTCAGCGCGAACACGTCCGGCTGTGCTTCGAGCTCGCCGCGCGGTTCGACCGGGACATCGACATGCATGTCGACGAGACCGACGACGGTGGCGTACGAACTCTGGAGATGGTCGCCGACGAAGCCCTCGCTCGTGGCTTCCTGAGTCGTGTCTGCGCCGGCCACGTCTGCTCTCTTGCCGCCGCCGATCACGAGTACGCGGATCGGGTCATCGAGAAGTGTTTGCGGGCGGGGATCTCAATCGCGGCGAACCCTGTGACCAACCTCGTCCTCCAAGGTCGCGGCGATCGAGGTCTAATCCGTCGCGGCACGACCCGGATTGGCGAGCTGCGCGCAGCGGGCGTGAACGTGTTGTTCGGGCAGGATTGCGTAAAGGACGGTTTCTATCCATTCGGACGGGGCTCGATGCTGGAGGTGGCGTTGATCTCCGCCCATGCCGCGCACTTGACCAACAAATCGGATCTCGATTTCGCATTGCGTGCCGTAACGGAAGCGCCGGCCCAGGCGATGGGGCTGGACGACTACGGGCTGCGACCGGGAGCGCGGGCCGACCTCCAACTGCTGCCCGTCACAAGCTGGGCCGAGGCGATGCGCTTACAGACGCCGTCCGAGATGGTGTGGTTCGGCGGACGGCTAGTGGCTGAGAACCGAATCGAGTCGGTTCTACATCGAGCGGATTAGGCCGCCCAGCGCTCCTCGCCCCACCTCCGCCGAGTGAGCACCGGCCTTTCGGGCGGAATGAAGTTCACTTTGTCGCCAACCCGTACCACGTGCCATCCGCCTTCGTGGACCAGACGGTGGTGGAAATAGCAGAGGGGAAGCAGGTCGGGCAGGTTGGTCTTCCCGCCGTGGGCCCAGAACTCGATGTGATGCGGGCTGGTCCAGTTGATGGGCCGGTCGCATCCCGGTGCCGCGCAGCTGCGGTGCCGAGCCTTGAGGCCTCGCCACTGCGCCGGCGAGACCGCGCGCGTCGCCCGGCCGACATCGACCACAACCGAGTCCGCCTTGAGAACCCGACTCAGGGCTCCATCGCAGGCCAGCCGCTGCACCGTCTTGCTCGAGATCGGCATCCCGTTCTGCAGCTCGGACGCCGATGCACCCAGCTCGCGCTTCAAGCCTTCGATCGTGGTGTGGACGGTGATGTGCGGTCGCACACCATTTCGCCGGGGCAGCGTGCCCTGGTTCATGGCGTGGTGCGCGACCTCGACCAGTGCGTCGGCGCGGC
This sequence comes from Chloroflexota bacterium, assembly GCA_005880755.1. Classification (GTDB taxonomy): domain Bacteria; phylum Chloroflexota; class Dormibacteria; order Dormibacterales; family Dormibacteraceae; genus 40CM-4-65-16. The sequence goes on along the minus strand of VBGV01000195.1, from coordinate 6,713 downwards.
GCTGCTTGGGTGTCCGCTCGTCGGCGGTGCCGATGCGCTTCGACAGCGATTCGATCGCCGTCTTCAACGCCGAGCCCCCCTCGCGGTCGAGGACGCCCGAGAGGTGGAACATGCCGCTCGACTCGCTGATGCTCAGGAAGCGCTTCTCGTAGTCCTCTTCGATCCCGTGATCGAAGCTGTCCGGATCGAGCATGTAGCGGACGTGCTCGGCCAGCCAGTGCAGGTTCTTGACCGTGAGCTGCTTGGCGTGGCCGATCCACTGCTCTTCGTAGCAGAGCTCGCGCAGGTCTTCGCTCAGGTTTTCGCGGAAGTGACAGATGACCGAGGTCGCCTGGTAGCCGATCTCGCCTGTGCTCAATGCTTCGGCCACCCGAGGCATCGCCTCGAGCTGCTTGCCCACGCAGAGCCGGTCGGAGGCGGCGTTGGGTGTCAGGCCACAGGTCTGGGCGGCCCAGGAGCAAGGAGTCTGCCGCGTGAGCATGTGGTCTCCACGCTTCTTGGCCTGGTTGAGGACCTGACAGAGATCGCCTTGCAAGCCGTCGACGATCGCCGCCAGGCGTTTGGGATCTACGAAGTCGAAGTCGGCTGAATGCCGGAACTCTCGAACCGCAGCCTCGAGTTTTTCGAGTTCGCCTGACACACCAGAATCATATCAAACATAGGTACGTAAATCAAGCCCCGAGACCAACTATTTCTATTCAAAAGCGTCTCCCAGCCACACCCCCACTCCCCCTTCACCGTCTCTTCCAACATGTTAGTTCACCCCGCGCGGATCCTCGGCTTTGGAAATCGGCGCATCAACCCGCGGCCGGACCGGGCTGAGGTGAATCTTGAACGGCACGCCTGGCGCCTTGAAACCGATCGCGATGTGCTGGTTGTCGCAGAACGGCTTGTGCTCCGACTGCCCGCACCGGCACAGCGTCGCCCGCGGCAACGTCTCGGCCGTTCCATCCTCGCGCCGGACCTCGATCACGCCGGTGACGATCAGAGGACCATTCCGCATCGGCGTCACAGTGGTCGTGCCGCGGGGCTCTTCCTGCCGGCCCCCATCCAACCGCGTGTAGAGCAGCGCGCCGCTAGGGCAGCGTTCCACGACCTCGGCGACGACGTCTGGCGAACCCTCGTCGGGCAGCGCCCACGGCCGCCGTCGGAGCTTGAAAACATTCGGATCGCCGCGCAGGCACTCGCCGACGTGGATGCAGATGTCCAGGTCGAAGCTCACTTCGACGTCGCGACCGCGATAGACCTTCCGCATCCCACCAACACTAGACTTTGCCTGAATGCCGGAGACCGTGACCTCTAGGCTTCCGTCACCCAGCGCCCGCGGATCGAGGCGCGCGCCGGGCAGGGCGATGATCTCTTCCGAACGCATCTCCAAGCGCGTGCGTCAGCTCGGTCGCGAGATCTCCGAGGTCTACGGCGACATCGAGACGCCGCTCGTAATCGTCGCGATCCTCAAGGGCGCGACCGTTTTCGCCGCCGACCTGCTGCGCAGCCTATCCATCCCCGCCGAGCTGGAGTTCGTGCGCGCGGCCAGCTACGGAGCAGGAACGAAGACCACCGGCCGCGTCAAGATCGCGCACATGGTGGAAGGCTCGCTGGCCGGGCGGCACGTGCTCCTGGTGGAGGACATCGTGGACTCGGGAAGGACGATCGACACGATTCTCAAGCGCTTCCGCCGGATGAAGCCCGCGTCGCTGCGGGTGGCCGCCCTCCTCGACCGGCCGGCCCGGCGAGAGATCCCGGTCCAGATCGACTTCACAGGCTTCGTCATCCCCGACCGTTTCGTGATCGGCTACGGTCTCGACTACGCCGGCCTCTACCGCGAGCTGCCCGGGATCTACGCCCTCAGCTAGACGACAGTCGGCTTCGGGGCCGGCTTTAGGAAGTCGACCAGCTCCTCGCGGTCGTCCCACATCACCGTCGTCCGCTCGGGCTCGGTGCGAGCGACGATCTTTCCACCGCGCAGAACAAGCTTGCGTGGGGCGATCAGCCGGATGGCGTCCATCTCGCTCGGCGCGGCGAACGCGCAAAGGTCGGCGCGGCAGCCCGGCAGCAATCCGTACTTCTCGAGGCCGAGGGCGCTCGCGGGGTTCCACGTGATCATGTCCATCAGCGTGCGCAGCTCGCCATGACCTGACATCTGGCCGTAGTGCGCGAGCACGAACGCCGACTGCAGGGGGTCGCCGTAGCCGAGCGGGTACCACGGGTCCATCACGGAGTCATGCCCGATGCACACGTTGATCCCCGCGGCGAGCAGCTCTTTGACCCGGGTGTGGCCGCGGCGGATGGGATAGCTGTCGAAGCGGCCCTGCAACGTGGAGTTGTCGAGCGGGTTGGTGACCATGTGCATCTGCGCGCGCTTCAGGTTGTTGATCAGCTTGTACGCGTACGCGTTGTTGTACGAGTGCATGGCGGTGGTGTGGCTGGCGGTCACCCGACCCTGCATGCCCAACCGGATCGTCTCCGCCGCCATCACCTCGACGAAACGGGACTGGTCGTCGTCAGTCTCGTCGCAGTGGACGTCGACGCGCAGGCCTTTGTTGGCAGCGAGCGCGAAAGCGAACTTGATCGACATCTCGCCGTACTCGCGCGTCAGCTCGAAATGCGGGATGGCGCCGACGACGTCGACGCCGAGGTCGATCGCCTTTCGCATCAGGTCCTCGCCGCCGTCGAACGACATGATTCCCTGCTGGGGAAAGGCGACGAGCTGCAGGGTGATCTGGTCGCCGATCTCCTTGCGCAGCTCGGTGAGCGCACGCACGGCTCGAAGCTCCGGATCGCAGACTTCGACGTGGCTGCGCACGAACTGGACGCCGTTGGCGAGCTGCCAGCGAAGCACCGTGCGGACCCGCTGTTTCACGTCCTCGACGGTGAGCTGCTTGACCCGGTCCGCCCAGATCGCGATGCCCTCGAACAGGGAGCCTGACTCGTTGTGGCGCGGCTCGCCGACCGTGAGCACGGCGTCGAGGTGGATGTGCGGCTCGACCAACGCCGGGGTGACGAGCGCTCCGCCAAGTTCGATCGAATTGCGGGCTTCGGGCTCGAGCTCGCTGATCAAGCCGTCCTTGATCCCGATGTCTCGCGTCTCCATCTCGCCCGGGAGCCGGGCGCCGCGGAGGAGCAAATCGAGCATTTCCGGAAACCTAGCAGACGCTTACACTTCGGACGTACTTTTTTCGGGCCGTTTCTGAGATGGGGGAAGCGCCTAATGCAATCTGTGCAGGAAGTCGAAAAGCACGTTCCGGTTCGGGAAGGCGACTACGGGGAGCGGGTCGCCACCGTCGAGCCGGGAGGGGTCGAGTACATCGCCCTCAAGGAGCGCCACGGCAAGCCGATCGACCTGTTCTGGACGTGGCTCTCACCCAACCTCGAGTTCGCGACGGTCTTCGTGGGCGTCCTTGGCATTGCAGTCTTCGGGCTGAGCTTCTGGGAGACTGCTATCGCGATCGTCGTCGGCAGCGCGCTTGGCTCGGCGACTCACTTCGTACTTTCCTCATGGGGGCCGAAATTCGGCGTTCCGATGATGGTGGAGAGCCGGGGCGCGTTCGGCTTTCTGGGCAACATCCTGCCGGCCGGCCTGAACGCGTTCACAGGCACGATCGGCTGGTTCATCGTCAACAGCGTCAGCGGCGCGTTCGCCCTCCAGGCGCTAGGAGGACTGATCAACCTCAACCTACCGTTTTCGATCGCTTTCCTCATCATCGTCGTGGCGCAGGTTGCGATCGCGACCCTCGGCCACAACTTCATCCACGTCTTCGAGCGCTGGGCGCTGCCGCTGCTGGGCATCGTGTTCGCGCTCGCCACGATCTTCATCTTCAGCAAGGCGAACGTCGGCTTCGCCGCCAAGCCGATCCCGGTGGTGGGCGAGTTCGGCGGGTTCATGCTGCTTTTCACCGCGACGTTCGGCTACGCGGCGGGCTGGAACCCGTACGCCGCGGATTACACGCGCTACCTGCCGCCGACGGTCAACCGGAACATGGTCGGGTTCTGGGCCGCGATGGGTGTCTTCGTCTCGTGCGTGGTGATCGAGCTGGCCGGCGCTGCGCTGGCGACGGTGTCCGGCACGAAGTGGGGGCCGACGGACATCCCCACGGTGCAGCTGCATGTGGCCATGCCGGACCTTCTGTACTACCTCACCTTGCTGTGCATCGCGGTCGGGGCGGTCTGCGCCAACGCGATCAACATCTACAGCGGCACGATGTCGCTGGTCGCCCTCGGAATCCGGGAGATGGGCCTCACGCTTCGCCAGCGGCGTGCCCTTCTTGCCGTGGTGGCCGGAGCCTTGGGTTACATCATCGGTCTCGTCGGCCAGGCCAACGTCGGCCCGGGGAGCAAGTACGAGTACTTCCTGATATTGATCAGCTACTGGATCGCCCCCTGGCTGGCAGTGGTCCTGGTGGACTACTGGCTGCGCAAGGGCGACTACGGCGACGAGAGCATGTTCTATGACACGAAATACCAGCGCTGGCAAGGGGTGGCCGCGATGGCCATCGGCCTGGTCGTGTCGGTCGGCCTCTTCGCGAACGTGTACTCCATCTACACCGGACCGATCCCGAACGGCAATCCGGGAATCGGCGATTTCACGTTCATCGTCGGCTTCGTGCTGGCGGGCGTCCTTTACTACGCCTTCAACATTATGGGTCGACGCGCCACCAGCCCAGCCGGAATGGCCGGATCTCGGGCCTGACACAGATCTTTCAAGCGCCGCTGCCCCTACCAGGCAGCGGCGCTACTTTCATGTGCGAATGAACGTCGAGATCACGGTCGGAGACCTGCGCTTTCTTGCCCGGCTCGAGACCGACTCGGCGCCCAAGACTTGCCATGCGTTCCAGTCGATGCTGCCGCTCCAGACCCAGCTCATCCAGGCCCGCTGGAGCGGCGAGGCCGCGTGGATCCCGCTTGGCGGGCTCGACCTCGGCCTCGGGTACGAGAACCACACGAGCTACCCGGGTGCCGGGCAGCTGCTGCTCTACCCCGGTGGCATCAGCGAGACGGAGATCCTCTTTCCATACGGCTGGACGCTGTTCGCGAGCAAGGCCGGCCAGCTGGCCGGCAACCACTTCGCAACCATCTTCGAAGGCAACGAGCGGTTGAAGGAGCTTGGCGAGCGAGTGCTGTGGAAAGGGGCGCAGGAGATCACGTTCACAGCCCAGCCGTGATCGACGGTCGAGTGGTCGTCGAGCGGTGTGACGTGCTCGCGGCCTGCACCGAGGAGCCCGGCCGGATCACGCGGCCCTTCGCCTCGGACGCGATGCGGCGGGCGCATCAGTACGTCCGCGAGTGGATGCGCCAGGCAGGGATGACGGTCACGCGAGACAACATCGGCAACCTGCGCGGCCGGTACGAAGGCACGGGCGACGCGACCCTGCTGCTCGGCTCGCACCTCGACTCGGTGCGCGACGCGGGCAAGTACGACGGTCCGCTCGGGGTCATGGTCGCGCTCGCGGCGGTGCAGCGCCTGCACGATGATGCGAGACAACTGCCGTTCGCGATCGAGGTCCTGGCCTTCGCCGACGAGGAAGGACTTCGCTACGGCTCGACCTACCTCGGCAGTCGTGCGGTGGCCGGCACCTTTGACGCCAGCGACCTGGAGCGAACGGACTCCGCCGGCGTCACCATGGCCGAAGCGATTCGCGCGTTCGGCGGCGACCCGACGCGAATCTCAGACGACCGATGGGGCGGCGACCTCCTCGGTTATTGCGAGGTGCACATCGAGCAGGGGCCGGTGCTCGAGGCGCGTGCCCTGCCGGTCGGCGTCGTCTCTGCGATCGCGGGGCAGAGCCGGATGCTCATCGAGCTCACCGGCCAGGCCGGCCACGCGGGGACCGTGCCGATGGACCGGCGCAGAGACGCGCTGGCCGCCGCCGCGGAGCTGGTGCTGGCGGTCGAGGCCGCGGCGACGACCCAGCCGGGCCTGGTCGCGACCGTCGGCATGCTCGACGTGGAACCGGGGGTCGCGAACGTGATTCCCGGGCGTGCCACCCTGAGCCTCGACGTCCGCCATCCGGACGACCGTGTGCGGATCGAAGCTTGCGAGACGCTGCTGGCGCGAACGCGTGAGCTCGCCAAGCGCCGCAAGCTGGCGGTCGAGATCCGCGCGCTAAGCGAGAACGCCGCGGTGCGGTGCGAGCCCCGGCTGGTGTCGCTGCTGACCCAGGCGGTGAAGAATTCGAAACAGCAGCCGCTGGAGCTGACCAGCGGCGCCGGGCACGACGCGGTCGCGATGTCTGCGCTCACCGGTGCCTGCATGCTCTTCGTGCGCTGCAAGGGCGGCGTCAGCCACAACCCGGCAGAGTCGGTGACGGCCGCGGACGTGTCGGTCGCGATCGACGTGCTCGGCCGTTTTCTCGATCTCCTGGCGCGCCCGTGATCGTCCGCGGCGGGACCGTGGTCACCGCCCACGGTGTCGAACCGGTCGACATCCGGATCCGGAACGGCCGGATCACCGAGGTCGGGCCGAACCTGGCTGAGGACCGTGAGGAGATCAACGCGACCGGGCTGCACGTCTTTCCCGGCGGCATCGACTCGCATGTCCACTTCAACGAGCCCGGCCGGACGGAGTGGGAGACGATCGCCGACGGCTCGGCAGCCCTCGCGGCCGGGGGGTACACGAGTTTCGTCGACATGCCTCTCAACAACCTTCCTGTGACGACGACGGTCGCTGCTTTCGACCTCAAGCTCGAGACGGCAAACAGGTCATCCCTCGTCGA
>VBGV01000194.1 GCA_005880755.1 Chloroflexota bacterium | reverse complement strand
ACGCGCTCTACCCGATGGTCGGTGAGCTTGGAGATGTGGACCAGTCCGTCCTGGTTCGGCAGCACCTCGACAAAGGCGCCGAACGGCATGATGCGCACGACCTTGCCCTGGTAGATCTTGCCGACCTCGACCTCGTCGGTGAGGCTCTTGATCCAGTCGATCGCCTTTCTACCGGCTTCCTGGTCGACCGCCGCGATGAACACGCGTCCATCGTCTTCGACGTCGATCTGAGCCCCGGTCTCCTCGGTGATCTTGCGGATCATCTTGCCTCCAGGGCCGATGATGTCGCGGATCTTGTCAGGGTTGATCAGGATCGTGGTGATGCGCGGCGCGTAGTGGCTCATCTCGGTGCGCGGGCGCGGTAGCACGGCGAGCATTTTGTCGAGCACGAAGAGTCGGGCCTCGCGCGCCTGCTCGAGCGCCTGGGCCATGATCTCGTGGGTCAGGCCCTTGATCTTGATGTCCATTTGCAGGGCCGTGATTCCATCCTTCGTGCCGGCCACCTTGAAGTCCATGTCGCCGAGCATGTCCTCGACGCCCTGGATGTCGGTCAGCACCGCAAATTTGCCTTCGCGCGTGACAAGACCCATCGCGATGCCGGCGACGGGCGACTTGATCGGCACGCCCGCGTCCATCAGGGCCAGCGTCGAACCGCAGACCGACGCCATTGAGGTCGATCCGTTCGAGCTCAAGATCTCAGAGACCAGCCGGATGGTGTAGGGCCAGTCTTCCACCGGCGGGATGACCGCCAGCAGCGCGCGCTCGGCGAGCGCGCCATGCCCGATCTCGCGCCGGCCCGGTCCGCGCAATGGGCGCGACTCGCCCACCGAGTAGGGCGGGAAGTTGTAGTGGTGCATGAAACGCTTGAATTCCTCAGCCGTCAGGCCATCCAGCTTTTGCTGGTCGGACATCGAGCCGAGGGTGGCGATCGTCAACGCCTGCGTCTGCCCGCGGGTGAAAAGGCCGGAGCCGTGCGTCCGCGGCAGCACCCCGACCTCGACGGTGATAGTGCGTACGTCCTTCAGGCCACGGCCGTCGACACGGACGCCCTCGTCCACGATGCGTTGCCGCACGCGGTCCTTGACCGCCTTGTCGTAGAGCTTGCCGAGGATGTCGATGTGCTCCGGGAAACGCTCGCCGAGCTCGACGACGGTCTTGGTACGAAGGTCGTCGAGGGCGCTCTCGCGCGCCGCCTTGTCCGCGCTGTAAAGCACCTGGTCGAGGCGCAGCGCGAGGTACTCGCCCACGATCTCGAGCATCTGCTCCGGGTACGTGTTGGGGATCCACTCGCGCTTTTCGAGACCCACCTGCTGCTGCAGGGCGAGCTGCGCGGCGCAGATCTGCTTGATCGCGTCGTGCGCGGCGGCAAGCGCGTCGAGCACGACCTGCTCGCTCACACCCTTGGCGCCCGCTTCGACCATCAGGATCGCGTCCGCGGTCCCGGCGACCACAAGGTCGAGGTCGGAGTCGCCCATCTGCGACATCGGCGGGTTGACCACGACCTCGCCGTTGATGTAACCCATACGGACCGCGCCAACCGGACCCTGGAACGGGATGTCGGAGATCGTGAGCGCGGTCGATGCGCCGTTGATGCTGAGGATCGTCGGGTCGTTCTCCTGGTCGACCGAGAGCACGGTCGAGATGACCTGCACGTCGAGCCGGAATCCGTCCGGGAAGAGAGGGCGAAGCGGGCGGTCGGTCAGACGAGAGGCGAGGATTGCGGTCTCGCTGGGCCTGCCTTCGCGGCGCATGAACGCCCCGGGAATCTTGCCTGCCGCGTAAAGCTTCTCCTCGTAATCGCACGTGAGCGGGAAGAAGTCGATCCCCTCACGCGGCTCTTTCGACATCACGGCCGTGCTCAACACCACCGTGTCGCCCTGGCGGATGATCACCGCCCCGTTGGCCTGTTCCGCCACGCGACCGGTCTCGATTGAGATCCGCCGCCCGGCGACGTCTACGTTCTTCGTGACTATTGCCACGCCAAACACCTCCATGAATGTGGGAGGAACCCGGCGGCGCGACTCTGGGTCAGATTCCTAGAAGCTTTCGCTTAGGCCGTACGCCTGAGTGGGAGCTTCTAAGAGCTGACCCGCGCTACCGGCGTGGGTCCTCCCGATTTACTTATGGGGCCGAACTATCTCCTGATTCCGAGCTTGGCGACGAGGGCGCGATAGCGCTCGACGTCGGTGTCCCTCAGGTAGTTCAACAGACGCCGTTGCTTGCCGACCAGGAGAAGAAGGCCACGGCGCGAGTGGTGGTCCTTGGCGTGCGTCTTCAGGTGCTCGGTGAGCTCCCGGATCCGGGCGGTGTGAAGCGCGATCTGGACCTCAGGTGACCCTGTGTCCTTGTCTGTGCGCCTGTGCTCCGCGATCAGCGTGCCTTTGACTTCGTTCTCGACTGCCAAACTCGCAGGCCAGTATACGGGGGCCGTGTCAGGTCACGTATTCGACGGATCCGTCGGAGCGTGGATCCGCGCCGGCGCGCCACTTGCCCGGGCCGTCGATCACCAGGGCGTGCGCGTGTCCGAACGAGGGGTGCCTGGCCGGCATCAGGCGCACGTGGCGATCGGAACGTGAGAGCTGCGCGGCGTTGGGAAAGTCAGCCTCCATCGCGACCGTCACACCGTCCGGCAAGATGGCCATGCGCGGCCTGGCTACGGCCTCGGCCGGCTCGAGGCTGCGGTCGACGAGATTCATCAAGAGCTGCGCCTGCAGCTGCGGCTGGAGGTCGGCCCCCATCGAGCCGAAGGCCGCCCACGGCCGCCCGTCGCGAGCGGCCATCGCCGGGATCAGGGTGTGCATGGTTCGCTTTCGCGGCTCGAGCTTGTTGACGTGCTGGTCGTTGAGGCTGAAATAGGCGCCCCTGTTCTGGAGGAGCATCCCGGTGCCTTCGGCCACGATGCCCGAGCCGAAGTCGTAAGCGACGCTCTGGATCAGCGAGACGACATTGCCGTGCTCGTCCGCCGCGCACAGGTAGACCGTGTCGCCGGCCTCCTGCGCCACTGGTTTGGAGGCGGGGGCGTGGTCCGGGTCCAAGAACGGCTCGGCGGGGGTGGGCGAAAAATCCGGGTCGGTGATGTAGCGGTCGCGCAAGGCGTAGCTGGCGTCGCGCGCGGCCCGGAACTCGATCCCTGCCGCCAGCCGGACGAGCATCGCCGCGGCGGCCAAACCCTGGGTGGGAGGCGGCAGCTCGTACACGACGAGGTCGCGGTACGGAAACGGGACAGGATCGACCCAGTGCGAGCGATGCGTCGCAAGGTCCTGCCTCGTCACGAAGCCATCCCGGCGCTGGATCGCCGCCGCGATCGCCGCCGCGATTTCCCCGCGGTAAAAACCGTTGATCCCGCCGTGGCCGATCTCATCCAGCACCGACGCGAGGTCTGGGTTGCGAAGCAGCATCCCGGCCTCCATCGGCGGGTAGAGGGCGAAGGTGACCGGCTCACGCCCGAGCCATCCCGCCGCGGCGCGCAGCGCGTCCGCAAGCTGTGGGGTGATGAGGTAGCCGTCCTTGGCGAAAGCGGACGCTGCCTCGACCACCGCCCCCAACCCGAACGTGCCGAAACGTTCGAGCAGCCTCCCCCATGCCTCGACCGTGCCGGGGACGGTAACGGTGAGCGGTCCTCGCGCCGGCATCGTTTCATGTCCGCGGGAGCGGACCGCGGCGATGGTGGCGAGCTCGCCCGACCGACCCGCGCCGATCAGTCCCACGGGCGACGGCGCATCCGCCGGCCAGACGATGGCCATCAGGTCACCGGCGACCGATGTCATATGGGGATAAACCACGCACAGCACCGCGTCGGCCGCGACCGCGGCGTCGATCGCGTTGCCACCGTCCCGCAGGACCTGAGCCCCTACCTCCGAAGCGAGGTGATGAGGGGTCGCGACGACCCCCCTGGTCATCGGGGCGTTATGAACTCGATGGCGCCGGGCTGAATTTCGAAGAGCGCAGGCAGAAAGCCGACGTCCTCGCCGTCCAGGTCGATGCGCACCTTCTCCGGCGAGGTGACGCTGATCCTTTTGCCGTACATCAGCTCAATTTTGGGGTTGCCGTTGTCGAGGTGTTTGCCATTCAGGAAATCGTTGATGCCGCGCATCGTCTCGATCTTGCCCGCGTCTTTGACGACGATCACGTCGAACACGCCGTCGGTAGGCGAGGCGGAGGGCGCCATCTGCATCCCGCCGCCGAAGAACTGGCAATTCGCGACCACGACCTGCTGCGCCTTCGCGAGCTCGTGCGTGGAGCCGTCGATGACCATTGTCATCGGCTTGTTCTTATAGGTCAGCAGCGCCAGTCCGCTGCCCACCTTGTATGTCATCGCACCCAATCGTTTGCTGCCTCGGTTCACCCGATAGACGACGTCGCCACCCAAACCCGCATCGGCGATGTTGATGAAGTGACGCACGGCCGTGCTGCCGTCCTGGTTTTGATATGTGACGCAACCGGCGTCAAGCCGCCTCACCATCCCGCTGCGCAAGACCTCGATCGCTTCCTTGGGATCGATCGGTATACGCAGAGTGCGCCGAAAATCGCCTCCTGTTCCCAACGGAACCATCGCGAGCTTGCTGCTGGTCGGGATCGGCGCCCCGTTCCGGAAGAAGCCGTTGAGGACTTCGTTGAGGGTCCCATCGCCTCCGACCGCGACGACCACCGGCCGCGATTCGCGCACAGCCTTCTGCGCGATCTCGGTCGCCTCGAACGGCCGCGTCGTGAAGACGACCTCGTAAGGCAGCCCACTCGACGGCAGCCATGTTTCGACGCCCGCCCACTCGCGCCCCGCCTTGCCCCCGCCTGACGACGGGTTGACGACGAAGAGGATCGCCGCGCCGGGACGGGCGCCTATCGGGAGCCTCCGACCGCTCGCGGATTCATGATCCCCTCGGGGTCGATTCCTGCCTTCACCGCTCTCCAGACTCTCATCCATCCTCCAAGCTCGTCGGCGACCCATCTCGCTCTCGCCTGGCCGACACCATGGTGGTGGCTGATCGTCGCGCCAAGCTCGAGAGCCGCGCTCATCGCTCCTTCCCACGCGCGAACATACGCCGCGCGCGCCTCAACCTCATCGTCACCAGAGCCGCCGAACGTGAAATACGCGCAGCAGCCCTGCTCATATGCATGACTGAAATGGCATAACGCGAGCCCACCCACCGCTATTGCGGGCTTGACCCTGGCGTGAAGCTCCGCGAGCACCGTCCAGGACGCCGCCAGCTCGATCGTGTCGAGGTACGCGCCGGCCGGTGTGAGAAAGGCCTGGAGGCGCTCGGCGGAGAGGTCGAACCGGTGGCGCTGCCAACGCTGCCATGGCTCTTCGCCCAGCCCGCGCGCGCCGCCGGCGAATCGCTCGACCGCTCTGGATTCCGCCTCCGCAACCTCGGCCAGACCGGCGGTCGCGATGACGAGCACGCACTCCCCCTCCTGGACCTCGTATCCGCTGAACAATGTGTCCTCCGCGTCATACAGGCGCATCACCAGCGGCCGGATGCCCGCCTGCATGACGGAGCGCATGCAGGCGAGGCCGGCACGCAAGTCGCCAAACGCGTAGCCGCGGCCGACGGTTGCTTCCGGCAGGCGGTGGACTCGAAGCACGGCGCCGATCACGACGCCAAGGCCACCTTCCGCGCCCAGGAAAACTTGATGCAGCGCCGGACCTGCTGCGGAGCGCGGGCCGGGCCGCGGCGCTGCAAACGTTCCGTCTGGGAGGACCACCGCGAGACCAAGCACCATGTCCTCGATGCTTCCGTAACGGCTCGATTCCTGGCCGGACGACCGCGTCGCGATGAGGCCACCGACGGTCGTCCCAGGCAGCGAGCTCGGATAGTGCCCGAGCGTGAGCCCGCGCGCGTTGAGCTGCTGCTCGAGGGCGTAGCCGTTGACTCCGGCTTCGCACGTGCAGATGAGGTTGGTCTCGTCGATCTCGAGGACGCGATCGAGGGCGCCCATGTCCATCACGACCTCGCCCGCGGCCGGCGCGAGCGCGCCACAGACGCCACTCCCTCCACCCATCGGCGTGACAGCGACGCGCTTGGAAGTGGCCCAGCGCAGCACGTCAGCGACCTGGTCTCGGCCCGTCGGGCGCACGACGAGTACGCGCGGTGGGACGGTGCCGGCGCGCTCATCCATGATCGCGAGCGGCCAGAGGTCGCGGACCGGACGCTCGTCGACCGCGGTCGGCCCGACGATCTTCTCGAGCTCAGCCTTGCTCTCAGCTCTCATTCCGCACCGCTTGTGCCAATGGAGCCGAATGGCCGCACCCAATGGGCGCCGTCGGATACAGCGAGGCGAAATCGGTTGATGACACTCATTCCTGCCGCGCGGCGAAACGGCCGGCGAGCCAGCCAGTGAGGATGGGAACCCCAAAACCACACGGACCCGCGTAGTCGTAGCCGCCCAACATCGCGCCGGCGGCATACACGTTGGTGAAGGGAACCGCGCCATCTTCGTTCAGCGGGTGCAGACGCTTGTCGGTCATCACGCCGAGTCGCATCTCCTCGGCGGGATCGAGGTATTGGAGGTGATGCATGCGCGTGCCGGCGCTCGCCGCAGGAAGTCCGTCTTGGAAGACGCCCAATCCCAGCAGCGGCTCCGTCGTGACGCGCGCCGCGCGGAGCCCGCCGCCGATGTGACGTCCAGTCGCGAGCACGAGGGCGTCGGCGCGAAAGGTTCGGGCCGCGGAGCGCGCGGCGGTGACGCGTCCTCGCGCTGTCTCAAATGACGTGATCTCCGCGTGGACCAATCCCAGCGAGATCGCCTGCTGCAGGCGCCACCCGTGCGGCGAGGGCGGGGACGCAAGGAGCTCGAAACCGTCGGCGGGAAGGTTGGTGAAGCCTGGCGGATAGGCGATCGCCGCCCCACGCGCGCGCGGTGACGGCGCACGGCGGCCGTAGAGGTCGGTCAGCGACGCGCCCTGCGGCAGGTCGGGGATCGAGATGTCCTCCGCAAAGGCCTCCACGCCGTGCAGCTCTTTGAGCGCCTGGGCGGTGGATGCGGCGTCGTAATCGCCCACCTCGGGCACCCCGATCACCGCGACGCGCTTCCCGCTCAGGGCCCCGAGCTCGCCGGGCGCGACCGATTCCGGCACCACGCTCGCCGGGCGGGCGATGCCGTGGATGTCGGCGTAAAGGCCTCGGCTGCGCCAGGCTCCTTCAAACTTCAGGCCCTCTTTGCCCAATGCGAGCTGCAGCGCCGAGATCGCGGCGTCTAGCTCGGCCGCGAGCCCGACCGCGTCCATCCCCAGACGCGCCAGCGGGTGATGGCTCGAGCGCAGCACCGACTCGAGGTCGTCGACGATCTCCATCCCTCCGGCGTACAACGCGGTCGCACCTGGCGCACGCGCGACGACGGTCACGTCGGCGCGGTCGCGTCGCGCGGCGAGTGCGGCGCAGTAACCCGCGATCCCGCCGCCGACCACGAGAACCTTCGTCAACGCGAAACGAAGCGACGCGTGTCAACGACATCCTGCTTCAGCTGGCGGACCAGCTCGTCGGGCGTCGCGAACTTGATGTCAGGGTGTAGGTAGCGGACGAAACGGAGCTCGAGTCGCTTTTGGTAGAGGTCGCCTTCGAAGTCGAGCAGGAACGCCTCCACGCGAAGCTGCGTGCCGCCAAATGTCGGGCGGTAGCCGACGGACAGGGCGGCCACGAAGTCTCCCTCGGGAGCATGCGCGCGACCTGCATAGGCGCCGAGCGCCGGGACGAGCTTGTTGGGCTCGATGCCGATGTTCGCGGTGGGAAAGCCGAGGCGGCGACCCACCCGGTCCCCCGCCTCGACCGGCCCGGACATCGAGTACTCGCGCCCAAGGAGTCGGTTTGCCTCCTCGAGCTCACCCGTCGTGATCAGCCGCCGCACCTCCGAGCTGTGCAGCTCGCGGCCGTCGATCTTGAATGGAGGCACGACCTCGACCGAGTGGCCGTGGCCACGCAGCCACTCGGCGTTACCCGTGCGCCCGCGGCCGAACGCAAAGTCGAAGCCGATCACCCACCTGCGGATCTCCATCGAGGCGCTCAATCGATCGATGAAATCCTGCGGCGACAGCGCCGAAAGCTCCCGGTCGAAGCGAACCACGACGGCGTGCTCGATCCGGGCCCTCTCCATCAATGCGAGCTTTTCCTGCAGGGTGGTGATCGACTGCGGGCAGTTCGCCGGATCGAGCACGCATCGGGGGTGCGGCTCGAATGTGATCAGCGCCGACGTGCCTTTGACCTCTGATGCGGCGCGCACGGCGTGGCCGATCACGTCCACGTGGCCGAGATGGACCCCGTCGAAGCTGCCGACCGTCAGCGCCACCGGTCCGATCGGACTGGAGGGCAGTCCCAGATGAACCTTCAGCTGAGCACCTTCTCCGGTACGAACGTCCTCCGCAATGGATCGGCATGACCGAGCGCGACGAGGCGTCCTTCAGCATCGTGCGCGCGCACCAACCCCGGTCCTGGTTCGGGGAGGACTCGCACCGCGCGGCCCTGTCGCACATGCGCCTCCTGCTCCACATTGAGCCTGACCCGCTCCATCTCGGGCAGTATGACTTCCGCCGGAAGCAGCCGGTCGCGCACCGCTTCGGGCGTGGCGAGCTCGTCAATGCGCACCGCGTGGTCGATGGTCAGCTCACCGTAGGCCTTGCGCACCAGCCGTCCGAGATACCCGCCGACCCCAAGCCGGTCGCCGAGGTCGCGCGCGATCGAACGAAGGTAAGTGCCGCTTCCACAACGAACCTCGATGCGCGCAATCGCTCGCGTCCCGGGCTGGAAGTCAACGAGAGTCGCCGAGTAAACCTCCACCTCGCGTGCCGCGGGTCGCGACAGCTCGCCGCCCCGAGCCAGCACGTAGGCGCGTTTGCCGTCGACCTTGACCGCCGAGAAGGCCGGCGGCTGCTGCAGGATGCGGCCGGCAAAGCCCGCCAGAGCCGCCTCCACGTCGCCCGCGGCGATCCCGCTCGGGTCGGCGACCGGCTCAGGCTCGGCCTCGGCGTCGTCGGTCGCGGTGACAAAGCCCAGGTGGATGTCCGCCACGTAAGTCTTCGGCAGCTTCAGCGCGAACTCGGCGAGGCGGGTCGCCGACTCGAACAGGACGGGGAGGACGCCGGTCGCCAGCGGGTCCAACGTTCCGGCGTGGCCGACGCGATGCGCGCCGGTCAGCCGCCGAAGACGGTTGACGACCGAAAAAGAAGTCTCGCCTGCGCTCTTGTCGACATTGAGGACCCCGGTCGCAAAGCGCGAGGCGTCAGGGCTGCGCTGAGGCGGCAAGGATCGCCTCCTTGGCGGCCGCCAGCACGACCTTCACAGCCTCGTCCATCGGGCGTTCGATCTCCGCCCCCGCGGCGCGGATGTGTCCGCCTCCTCCGAATGAGGCGCACAATGCGGCAGCGTCGACCGCGCCGCGGCTGCGGACGCTGATCTTGGTGAGGTCGCTCGAGACTTCCTTGAACAGGATGGCCAGCTCGAGGCCCGCGATGCTGTTCAGGGTGTCGATGATGCCTTCGGACTCGGCCATCGCGGCGTTGGCCTCCTTCAGCATCCGTCTCGAGACCTTCGCCCACGCGAGACGTCCATCCATCTCCACGCGCATCGTGGCGAGGGCCATGCCGCTCAGCTTCAGCGTCGTTTCGGGCCGCATCTTGTAGACCTGGGTGGCGATGCGTCCAGGATCCGCGCCGAGGCGGGCCAGTCGCGCCGCGTCCTCCAGCGCTCGCGGGGTCGTGTTCTCGTGGCGGAAGCCTCCGGTATCGGTGAGCAGCGCGACGTAGAGGTTCATCGCCATGGTGGGTGTGATCGTGTAACCGAAGTGGTCGAGCATCTCCATCACCACCTGGCCGACGGCGGATGCGTTCGGGTCGATCACGTTGATGTCGCCGAAGCGGCTGTTCGACGGGTGGTGGTCGACGTTCACGATCGTCGCGTGCTCGGCGATGCGCCGCACGGCGCTGCCCGACCGCTCCAGGTTGCCCGAGTCGAAAAAGAAGACGAGATGCGGGTCCACGCCATGTGGCGGCTCGGCCTGGATGTCTTCGAAGCCGGGAAGGAACGTGTACATCGTCGGCAGCGGCGGCGGCACGAGGACCCAGACATCCTTGCCTTCAGACCGCAGCGCCTCCGCGAACGCGAGGCTGCAGCCGAGCGTGTCGCCGTCGGCGTCCTTGTGACCGAAGATCAGGATCTCCTGGTTCGCGTCGACCAGATCTTTGATCTCGTCATAGAGATGTGGCTTGTCACGCTGTAGCGTTGCTATCGCGTTCGCTCCTCCTCCACGTTCGATTGCGGCAGCACCTCCTTCAACAGCTCGGAGATATGCACGCTGTACTCGATCGAAGGATCGAGCTCGAAGCGAAGCTCCGGCGAGAACTTCAGGTTCTGCAGCCGGCGACCCAGCTCATGCCTGATCAACCCCTTGGCTGAAATCAAACCTTTGATCGACGCCTTCTTCTCTTCGGGGTCGCCGAGCACGCTGACGCGCACGCGCGCCTGACGGAGGTCGGGCGACATGCGCACAGCCGTGATGCTGACGAACCCGATACGCGGGTCTTTGAGATCGCGCCTGATGATGGACATGATCTCTTCCCGCACCTGCTCCCCCACCTGGTCCGCGCGGTAGCTGGTCATCATGACCTCCGCCTTCAGCAAGCCACAGCTCGCTTAAATTTCTTCCCGCTCGAGTCGGTATGTCTCCATGGCGTCAGCGGGCTGGAAGTCTTCCCAGCCCTCGAGCCCGATGCCGCACTCCTGGCCGGCCGGCATCTCACGCACGTCCTCTTTGAAGTGCTTGAGGGAGCTGATCCGACCCTCGAAGACCTGCTCTCTGGCCCGGAAAAGCTTGACCCAGCCTCCACGGCTGACCTTGCCCTCCACCACGCGACTTCCGGCGATGACGCCCAGGCGCGGGATCTTGATCGGGGTGATGACCTCGACCCTACCCTCGCGGATCTGACGATACGTCGGCTCGCGCAAGCCCTTGGCCGCGCGCTCGACGTCCTCCGTCAGCTTGTAGATGACGTCGTAGTAGCGGACCTCGACCTTCGCGCGCTCTGCGGCGGCGGTGCTCGCAGGCGTGGCCTTGAGGTTGAAGCAGACGATGATGGCGCTGGAGACGCTCGCCAGCAGCAGGTCCGAGTCGCTCACCGCGCCCACACCCTGGCCGACTACCTTGATGGCGACCACCGGGTCCTCGATTTTCTGGAGTGCGGTCAACAGCGCTTCGAGCGTGCCCTGGGCGTCCGCCTTGACGACCAGGCTGAGCTCTTTGACCTCGCCTTCCTTGGCGCGGCGAGCCAGGTCTTCGAGCGTGATGCGCGGCGCGACGTCGCGCGCCGCTTCCTGCGTACGCTTCTCGATCAGCTTGGTGAGGGCGATCTGGCGCGCCGCCTTTTCCGAGCCGACCACCTGGAAGATGTCCCCCGCCTGCGGGACCTCGCTCATACCTGACACGACCACCGGGGTAGCGGGTGGCGCTTCCGTCACGCTCCGGCCGCGGTCGTCAGCCAAAGCGCGCACGCGGCCGTAGATGTGGCCGCAAACGAAGTCGTCGCCCACCTTCAGCGTGCCGGCCTGGACAAGCACCGTCGCCACCGGTCCGCGGCCGCGCTCGAGGTGAGCGTCGACAATCGTCCCGATCGCGTTGCGGTCGGGGTTGGCCTTCAGCTCGAGGATGTCGGACGAAAGGACGATGGTCGTCAGCAGGTCGTCGATCCCCTTGCCAGTTTTGGCGCTCAGATGCACGCACTCGTGCTCGCCCCCGTAGTGGCGCGTCACGATGCCCTGCTCGGCCAGCTGCTGGTGGACGCGATCGACGTTCGCGTTGTCCTTGTCGATCTTGTTGATCGCGACGATGATGGGCACCTTCGCGGCCCGAG
This sequence comes from Chloroflexota bacterium, assembly GCA_005880755.1. GTDB lineage: Bacteria > Chloroflexota > Dormibacteria > Dormibacterales > Dormibacteraceae > 40CM-4-65-16. The sequence continues at coordinate 5,824 of VBGV01000194.1, read as the reverse complement.
CGTGGTGGATCGCCTCGACTGTCTGGGGCATCACGCCGTCGTCCGCGGCGACGACCAGGACCACAAGGTCCGTCACTTGAGCCCCGCGGGCTCGCATGGCGGTGAACGCTTCGTGGCCCGGCGTGTCGATGAACACCACCGGATGGCCGTCGGCGGTCTCGATCTTGTAAGCGCCGATCCGCTGGGTGATCCCGCCCGCCTCGCCCGCCGCGACACGGGTCTGGCGGATGGCGTCGAGGATGGATGTCTTGCCGTGGTCCACATGGCCGAGCACGGTCACGATGGGCGGGCGGGCCTTGAGCTTGGCACGGTCCTCGTTGGCGAGGCTGAACAGCTCCTCGCGCGAGGTCGTGACGACGTCACCCTGTCCCTCCGCCGACTCGACCGCCACCACGTCCTCGCTCGCCACCGGCTCGACCGTGAAGCCGAACTCGTCGGCGACGATCTCCGCCGTCGCGAAGTCGATGACCTGGTTGATCGTGGCCAGGATCTTCGAAGCCATCAGCTTCTTGATCACCTCGACCGGGCTGACGCCAAGCTTCTCGGCGAGGTCTTTCACGGACAGCGTCGGCGGCAGGACCGCGCGGCGGTCGCCGTTGGTTTCGATCTTCGTCGTGACCGTGGCGGGTTTGAAGGCGGTGCGCGCAGCCTCGATCGCGCCGGGCGCCAGGGGCGCGGCTGTATTGCGGGTCAGCCGCCTCTGCTGGAGGAAGTTGACCAGCTCCTTCTGGCTGATGCCAAGTTCGCGCGCGAGTTCGTGTGCCTTCATGTTGGAACTACTGATTATGCCGTTCAGGAGCAATTCGAAACCTGGATGCATTCGGCGCTGGCGTGAAGGTAGGCGCCGCGGCCCGCGGCCCGGCCGGTCGAATCCAAGGCCACGCTGCCGTCAGGACGGCGGACGAGCCGGATCAGCTCGCCCTTGCCGGCCTCTTCCCGGCAGGAGACGCAGGTTCTAACCGGCCGGTGCTTGGGCTTCTGCAGCCGCGTCGCCCTCGCTGGGTTTGATGTCGATTCGGTATCCCGTCAGCTTGGCGGCGAGGCGGGCGTTCTGCCCGTCGCGGCCGATCGCCAGGGACAGCTGGTTGCGGGGCACGAGCACGGTCGCGGTGCGAGTCATGCGATCGATCGTCACCCTGTCCACTTTGGCCGGGCCGAGGGCTGCCGCCACCAAGGACTCAGAATCCTCAGACCAGGGAACGATGTCGACGTGCTCGTTCGCCAGCTCGCTCAGAATCGCGCGGTGCCGCACGCCCTTGGGACCCACGCAGGCGCCGACTGGATCCAGGCCTGGCTCGCTCGACGACACCGCGATCTTCGTCCGCAGGCCTGGCTCGCGCGCGATGGCGCGAATCTGGACCGTGCCGGCTTTGATCTCCGGCACCTCGGCTTCGAGCAGCCGGTGGACGAATGCGCGCGATGCGCGCGACACCCTCACCTGCGCCTGCCTGCGGTTGTGCTGCGGCTCGAGGATCACCACGAGCACCGGGCGGCCCGGCTGCAGCTGCTCGCCCGGGATCTGCTCCTCGGGAGGCATCACGCCCTCGGCGCGTCCCAGGTCGACGTACACGGTGCCGGCCTCGATCCGGTCGACCACACCAGTCGCCAGCTCTCCCCTGTGCTCGGCGACGTCGCGCAGGACCTTGTCCCGTTCCAGGTCGTGGATGTGGCGCAGCACCGCGTGCTTGGCGGTCTGCGCGGCCATCCGCTTGAAGTCTTCCGACGGCAGCTCGTGCACGTCCACGGTGCCGTCCGAGCGAACCACGCGGCTGCGGACGTCGAGCGCACCCGTCTTGGTATCGAGCTTGACGGTCAGCTCGCCCTCCGGGCTGAACGCCCGCTTGTACGCGATCGCGAGCGCGCCCTCGACGGTGTGGAGCATCTCCTCGAACGGGATGCCCAGCTCACTGCAAAGCGCGCTCAGCGCTTCCGACAGCGTCGGCGTGGACGGCTCAGATTGTGACCGCGAGCCTGCCCGCGACAACGTCTTCCCACGTGATGTGAATGATCACCGGCGCGCGTCCGCGCGCACCTGGCGCCTGCACCGCGATTCCCGCCGCATCCACGGCGACCAGCTGTCCCTCCACCACCGTCTCCGAGTCGCCGCTCCGGTAGCGGACGTTGACGCGCTTGCCGTTGAACCGCTGGTACTCCTGGTGGCTGCGCAGCGCGCGCTCGGCACCTGGCGAGGAAACCTCGAGGTCGTAGGGACCTTCGATGAGGTTGGAGTGGTCCAGCAGCGGACCAGCGACCCGGCTCACCCGTTCGCAGTCCTCGATCGTGATCGGCTCGCTGTGGTCGATGGAAATCCGCAGCGTGCGTCCCGAGTGACCGGACTGGTCGAGGGCGTACAGCTCGAAACCCATGTGGTTGAGGGTTGGTTCGAGCAGCGCCTTGATCGACGATATGGGCCAGGTCGGCATGTCCGGTTCGTAATCAAACCCTACCGCAGCGGCTGAAGCCTCCGCCAGACGACGAGCAGCGGAGCCGCGTTGAAGATCGAGCTGTAGGTGCCGGAGATGATTCCGATCAGCAGCGCCAGCGACAGGCCTTTCAGCGTCTCTCCGCCGGAGATGAAGATGGCCGCCAGAACCAGCACCACGGTGAAGCTGGTGATGATCGACCGCGCCGCCGTCTGCATGATGCTCAGGTTCACGACCTGCTCGAAGGAAAGCCGCTGGCTGACCCGGAGGTTCTCTCGAATTCGGTCGAAGACGACGATCGTGTCGTGGACCGAGAAACCGACGACGGTCAGCACGGCGGTCACGAAGAAGGCGTCGATCTCTCCGATCCGGAGGTCGAACACCTTGCCGAGGATCGAAAAAATCCCGGTCAGGATGAAGACGTCGTGGAGGAGCGCGAGCAGTGCGGACCCGCCGAACTGAAAACCCGCACGCCATCCACCGGGCACGTTGTGGAACCGCCACGCAAGCAGGCCAAGGATCGCGACCGAGGCCGCCACAACGGCCAGCAATGAGAACTCGATGCTCTCACCGGCGATCGTGCCCCCCACCTCGAGGATCTGGTCCACCTTCATCGGCCCGAGCCTGTTCTCCAGGTCGTGCTGGACGGACACCTGCGAGGCCGCGTTCAGCGGAGGGTAGCGAACGATGTAGCCACCACCAGACGTCTCGATGACCGAGCCGTTGAGGTTTTCCGCCGCGACTGCGCTCTCGACCAGGGCCAGCGAGGGGTGGTTGGCAAAGCTAACCGTGAACTCGGTGCCGCCGGCAAAGTCGATTCCAAGAAGGAACCCGTTGCGCCACATCGAGAAGATGCCGGGGATGATGATGAGCAGCGAGAAGGCGAAGAAGAGGTTTCGCCGACCGATGATGTTGAGCCGGCGGATCCGCGGCGCTTGCGCGACCACCGCAGTCTCCTGGGCCTTTCCTTCCGCGACCATGTCGGCGACCTGCTGCTGAGGAGTTACGTCAGACAGCTCTGACACGGTCCACTCCCAGCAGCGCCGGGCGACGGAACCCGCCGGCGGTCAGCACGATCGCGAGCAGGTTGTGCGTCACGACGATCGAGGAGATGAGGCTCGCCACGACCCCGATTCCGAGCGTGATCGCGAAGCCCTTCACGGCCGACGGTCCGATGAAGCCGAGGATGACGCAGGTGATGAACGTCGACGTGTTGGAGTCGCGAATCGCGGGCCACGCGCGCCGGACCGCGGCGTCGACCGCGGCGGTGATGGTGCGTCCCGCCCTGACCTCTTCTTTGAAGCGCTCAAAGATCAGCACGTTGGCGTCGACGGCCATGCCCACCGAGAGGATAAAACCGGTGATGCCGGCCAGGGTCAGCGTCACGGGCAAGACCTTGAACACGGCGAGCACAGCACCCGCGTAGAAGAGCAGCGCAAGGCTGGCCAGGAAGCCAGGAACGCGGTAGTAGATGATCATGAACAGCACCACGATCGCGAGGCCGAGCAGGCCCGCCGCAAGGCTGAGTTTCACCGACTCGGCGCCGAGCGTGGCGCTGACCTGGGTGACGTCCAGCGCCACCAGGTCGACGGGCAGCGATCCCGAGTTGATCCCGGTGGCGAGGTCGTTGGCGCTCTGCTGCGTGAACGAGCCGCTGATCTGAGCATTGCCCCCCGCGATCTCCTCGCGTGTGATGGGGTCGGTCAGGAGCTTGCCGCAGACCTTGTCCGGCGTCTGCGAGGCGAGGCAGCCGGCGTCGTAAGGCGAGGAGACCTTGGAGACGTAGGAAGGGTCTTCCCAATGGTCGATGTCGGTCTGGGTCAGGTCGAGCCAGATGGCGAGATGGCGCTGGGCACAGTTTGCCGTCAAACTCGCGTTCGTGTCGCCAGGGCAGGCCGCGACGTTGTCACGCGTCAGGTTGTCGAACTTGGTCGCGCCGCTCGACGTGAAGGTGATGTTCACCACCCACGATGTTCCCGTCGAGTCGATGGTCGCGGTGGCGCTCGAGATGTCGTCGCCGGTGAGCCCGGTCAACGCGGGTTTGTAACCCGCCTGCGGACCGTTCGTGATCTTGGTGTCCGGCACCCACTTCGTGTAGACGAGCTTCGACACCGCGCCGAGCGTCTTCTGGGCTTGCTCGGCGTTGACGCCGGCCAGATCGACGGTGATGCGGTCGTAGTTCGAGCCCGCGCCGCGGATCTCCGGCTCGCTCACGTTCAGCGAGTTGACGCGTTTGTTGATGACGGCGATCGTCCTTTGCTGCACGTCGGCGCGGTTCTGGCCTGCCGGGAAGTTCGTCAGCTGGTAGTCGATGTGGGTGCCACCCGCCAGGTCGAGACCGCGATGGAAGTAGAGCTGCCATCCGCCGAAGTTGGGAGGTAGCCCGGCGACGTTGCCGGTCAGGGGAAGATGGTTCGCGATGCGGTACACGTAGCCGGCGCCGTCGACGAACAGCGAAAAGACCAGCACGGCGACGATGAAAAGTCGGATCGGCCAGCTGAGGACTAACTGCACGGCAGCCGTTGAGTGTACGTAGTAGCCTCCTACCGCTGCCGGAACACGAGGTTCAAGACGATCGTCGCCACCACCGACAGGACGATGCTCGTCGCCAGCGGGATGTAGACCGTCAGGTTCCCGCTCCGGAAGGTGAAATCGCCGGGTAGGTGAAAGCGCCCGAAGAGCATCAGGGCGCCTCCGATGACGACGAGCAGCACGCCGAAGACGAGGAGCAGGCGCCCCACATCCGCCATACGTACTCAGAGTAGGCGCGTTTGCTCTGCAGCGGACGTCGGCGGAGTAATGCCCAGGTGGCGATAGGCGAGCTCGGTCGCGACCCGGCCGCGCGCGGTGCGGGCCAGGAACCCGATCTGGATCAGGTACGGCTCGTGCACGTCCTCGACCGTCTCCGGCTCTTCCGACAGCGAGGTGGCGATGGTGTCGAGTCCCACCGGACCGCCCTTGAACTTCAGGATCACGTTTTCGAGCAGCCGCCGGTCCAGGGGCTCGAGCCCTATCTCGTCCACCTCGAGCATTCCCAGGGCGACCCTGGTCAGGTCTACCGTCGCGCGGCCATCGCCACGCACCTGCGCGTAATCTCGCACCCGGCGCAAGAGGCGGTTGGCGATGCGCGGCGTGCCCCGGGCACGACGCGCGATCTCCGAGACGGCGTCGTCGTGGATCTCGATCTCGAGGATTCGGGCCGACCGGCTGACGATCTTCTCGAGCTCGGCCTTGGTGTAAAAGTCGAGCCGGTACACAGCCCCGAACCGGTCACGCAGCGGCCCGCTCAGCAGCCCCTGCCGCGTGGTGGCTCCCACGCATGTGAAGTGCGGTAGGGGCAGCGTGGCGGCGCTTGCGCCGACACCCTTCCCGAGGACGGCGTCGAAACGAAAGTCCTCGAG
>VBGV01000193.1 GCA_005880755.1 Chloroflexota bacterium | reverse complement strand
TTCAGGCTTGCCTTCGTCCCGTGCACGGCGTCCCGTGGAAAGGTCGCAAGCCGCTGCGCCAATGCCGTAACCCGGCCGTCGATGTCATCGCTGACTTCTGTGATCAATCCCCACCGCATGGCGGTCTCGGCGTCGAGCTCGGGCATCGCGAGCAGCAGGTCCGCCGCCCTGGCGATTCCGCATGTCTGGACAAGGCGCGCCACGAACTGGTACCGATAGACCACGCCGAGGCTCACGGCCGGCACCGACATGCGCAACGTCGGCGACCCGATCCTGAGATCGCAGTTCAGCGCGAGCTCGACGGCTGCTCCGTGGCAGTGCCCCTGCAGTCGGGCGATGACAGGAGCGGGACACTGACGCAAGGCGTTGACCGTCTCGCCGATGAATCGATCGGCCTCGAGATCCGCCGGCGTGCCCGCGAGCCGCGAGAGGTCGTAGCCGGCTGAGAACGCCTCGACGCCTGCCCCGCGCAGGATCACCGCCCGTGCACGGTCTCCATGCGAGTCCAGCGATTCCGCCAGCGCGATCAGGAGCTCGGGATCCAGCGCGTTTCGCCGCTCGGGCCTGTTGAGCGTGAGGGTGAGGACGTCGTGCTCGCCCCACTCGGTGAGAAGTGAGTCAGTCATTCAGAAACGAAATCATCGAGCGCGCGAGCTCGCGCGGTTTCTCGACTGGGATCTGGTGGCCGGCGTCGGGGATCACCTCGAGCTTGCTGCTTTTGATCCCGGCGGCGATGATCTCGGCGGCCTTCGGCGGGCAATGCCGGTCCAGCTCCGAGGCGACGATCAGCGTCGGTGCGGTGATCCGGTCGAGCTCCGGGTCGAGCGGTGACGCGTTGAGCGCCGCCATGGCGGCGCACGCGTTGGCGTAGCCGCGAGGGTCGGCGGTTGATTGGCGCCGGATGACCAGGCCTTCTTCCAGCTCGCCGGGCGATTCCGCGTATACGTCCGCCGTGTCACGGTCCAGCGTCGCTCGAAGCTCCGGGTCGCCGCGGTCGACCATCTCGACACGCTGCCTGTACCAGTCCGCCGCCGACCGGCCGACGCGACTCGAAGTCGCCACCAGCGCAAGACCGCCGACCCGGTCTGGGTGGTCGATGGCCGCGCGCATCGCGATCGTTCCGCCCAGGGAAAAGCCCGCGACGTGCGCCCTCTCAACGCCGAGCGCATCCATCAGCGCGATCAGATCGGCCCCCAGCTGTCGAAGCGTCCCGTCGGGGTTACCGAGGCTGGTCTGGCTGTGGCCCCGAAGGTCGTAGAGGATCACACGATGCCGGAGCATCAGGTCGGGCAGTGCGCGACGCCAGGCGCGGTGGTCGTCGGCCAGGCCGTGGACCAGGATGAGCGCCTCGCCGCGCCCGGCCTCGAACCACGCGACGTCGATGTCGTTACATCGCGCGAGCATCTTCACGGAGCGCGTTGCGGTTGACTTTTCCTGGCCCGGACAGGGGGAGCTCGCCGACGCTGTACACCGCCGCCGGCCACTTGTAGTGAGCAAGCCCTCTGTCCTCGAGGAAGCGGTCGAGCTCGTCTTTGTCGGCATCGCCCACGATGAACGCCACCGGCACCTCGCCGAGCTCAGCATCCGGCCGGCCGACCACGCACGCGTCGAGCACCGCCGGGTGCATTCGGAGCATCGATTCCACCTCGTAAGGATTGATGTTCGTGCCGCCCCTGATGATGATGTCCTTCACCCGGCCGACGACGTGAAGGAATCCTGACTCGTCGACGAAACCGAGGTCGCCCATGTGCGCCCAGCCGTCCTCCGCATAAGGGCCGGCATCCTCGCCCCAGTAGCGGTCCTGGACGAGGTCGCCTCGCATGCAGATCTCGCCGTCGACGATCTTCCACTCGGCACGATCGTGCGGCCGGCCCACCGTCGTCCAGCGAAGATTCTGTGGATCGGACGGGCTGGCCACTGCGAGCTGGCCGGCGTCCATCGAGCCGTAAAAGCTGGAGATCGGGATCCCGGTCGACTTCTCCCAGCGCTGGGCGATCTCCGGGGGCAGTGGCGCTCCCGCGACCGCGACCGCGCGAACCGTGGGCAGGGAGACCGGCTGGTTGAGCATCCGGATCACGTTAGTCGGCACGCCGACCATCACGGTAGCTCTTGCCGCGGCGGCGGTCTCGAGGCAGTGCTCCGCGGTCCAATGCGGCTCGCGCAGCATGACCAGCGCCGCTCCCAGCCGCATGCAGTAAAGACACATGCCGCCGATGCCCTGGGTCAAAGGTGTCATCGGCAGGACACGGTCCTCTTCTGTGATGCCGAGCCTCGAGGTGAAGCTCTCGAAGGTCACTTGCTTCAGGCGGGCCGACAGCGAGGCGAGCTTGGGCATGCCGGTCGTGCCCGAGCTCATGGCGATCTCCACGATCCGCGATGGATCCGGCTCGGCCGCGGGCGGCGCGGGCAAGCCTTCGGCGGCGGCGCCGATTTCGTCGCCTGTGATCACAAGGCTTGGGCGTGTCTTCTCCAGCACCCAGTGGACCTCGTGCTCGCCCAGTGATAGCGGCATGGGCACGATCACCGCACCGAGGTCCGGGATCGCGAGCTCCAGTGCGACGTACTGCCAAACATTCGGCAACCGGACCCCGACCACGTCGCCCGCGCGCACGGCCATGGCCGCGAGCAGCTTCTGGATTCGACGCACGTGCTCGAGCAGCTCTTCGAAAGTGATCTCGCTGCCACCTTCCCAGATCGCAGCGCTCGATCCGCGGCGCGCCGCGTTCCATTCGAGGTAGCTCACCGGGCGGTAGGGCTGCGGTTTCACCGCATCAGGGCGAAGAGGCGGTCCGGCGTCAGCGGCAGCGTCACATCGCTCATCGAGAGCGCGTCCGCAACCGCGTTCGCGATCGCGGCGGTGCCGCCGATGATGCCGCCCTCGCCGACCCCCTTGGTCCCGAGCTCGTGCACCGTGGACGGGGTGACGAGGTGCTCGATCTCGACCAGGGGCACTTCACCGACGCTCGGGATGAGGTAGTCGAGGAAAGTACCGCTGCGCAGCCCGCCTTCCGCGCCGTACGCGACCTCTTCCATGAGCGCGGCACCCACGGCCTGAGCCACCCCGCCGACGACCTGGCCTTCGACGATCATCGGGTTGATCAGGACGCCGCAGTCCTCGGCGACCACGTAGCGCAGGACCTGCACCGCTCCCGTCGCGGTGTCGACCTCCACCATGCAGGCGTGGGTCGCGTAGGGATGCGAGGCCTGGGCCGCGTCGTAGGTCACCGACACGTCGAGGCCGCCGTCAAGCTTGGACAGCGTGGAACCGTCGAGAGACACCTGGTCGATCGGCTGACGCAACTGTTCGGAGGCGGCCTCGAGGATTGCTTCGCGCAGCAGGCCCGCGGCGCGGAAAGTGCTCGTGGCCGCGGTCACGGAACCACGGCTCATGAACGAGCCGGTGCCGCCCCCGACCTGTGCGGTGTCGGTCTGCTCGACTACCACAAGGTCTGGAGAGATGCCGAGGGCAGCCGCCGCAACCTGCGCGAGCGTGGTGTGCGCGCCCTGGCCGATCACGGGGCAGCTCGTCTGCACGTGCACGCGTCCGTCGCCGGCGAGCCACGCACGAGCGGTGTCGGTGCCAGGGATGTCCTCCATGCCGCGACCCCGGAAGGTCGACGAGCCCGCGCCGGTGTACTCGACGTAAGAGCCGATGCCGATCCCGACCAGGCGTCCCTCGGCGCGCGCGGTCTTTTGCTCGCGGCGCGCGTCCGCATAACCGAACGCTATCAAGGCCGACTCGAGCGCGGCGGCGTAGTCGCCCGACTCGTAAGGATGCTTCGTGACGCTGATGTATGGCATCTGTTCCGGCCGCACGAAGTTGACCCGCCGCACCTCCGCGGGATCGAGACTGAGCCGCGCCGCGACCAGGTCCATCAGCCGCTCGTGCGCGAGCACCGCCGTGACCATGCCGACACCGCGATACGGACCTTCAGGGGACTTGTTCGTCGCGACCGCGTACGTGTCGTACTCGTAGTCGCGGATGTCATAGGGTCCGGTCATGAGTCCGGCGGTGCCGAGAGGGTCGAGCAAAGGGCCGAACGGCCTGATCCCGTACGCCCCGATGCTCGAGAAGATGGTCGCGCGCAGCCCGAGCACCCGCCCGTCCCCGCGCACCGCCGCGCTGAACTTCACGTTCTGGTCGCGTGCGTGGCTGGCGGCCTGCATGTGCTCGGACCGGGTTTCTATCCATTTGACTGCCGTTCCCGCGCGACGTGCAATCCATGCCAGCAGGATCTCCTCCGGGTAGACCTGGGCCTTGACGCCGAACGCGCCCCCGATGTCGGCGGCGACCACTCGGACCTTCGACCGCTCGAGTCCGAGGCATTCCGCGATTGCGTCCGCCGCGATGTGCGGCACCTGGGTCGAGGTCCAGACCACGACCCCGCCGTCACCGTCGGGGCTGGCGACCACCCCGCGGCATTCGATGGGGGCGGCCGCCACGCGCGGATGGGTCACCTCGCCTTCCACGATCACGTCCGCGCGCTCGAAGGCGTCCTCGACCTTTCCATAGCTGCGGTGGCCTAGGTAGTAGATGTTCTCAGGCACCGCCTCATGCACGACCGGCGCGCTCTCAGCCACCGCGTCCTCGAACGTAACGACGGCGGGGAGATGTTCGATGTCCGGCGAGATCAGCTCCACCGCGTCGGCGGCCAGGTACCGGCTGTCCGCGACCACCGCGGCGATCATCTCGCCCACGAAGCGAACCCGGTCGGTCGCCAGGATCGGCCGTTCGGGCGAGACCGCTCCCGGGGTTGTCAGGTGGACGGCAAGAGGCCGGCAGGAGCCGACCAGGTCCGCAGCGGTGAAGACCGCGACGACGCCGGGTGCCGCGAGGGTCGCGGACGTGTCGACACCGGCCAACCGTCCACTCGCCACGGGGCTTCGCAGCAAACTGACGTGCAGGCAGCGCTCCGGCCGCAGGTCGTCGACGAACTGAGCCTCGCCGCGCAGCAGGCGGCCGTCCTCCAGCCGCTTCAGACTCCTGCCGATCGCCCCCGATTCCGCCGCCGCCATGTCGCTAAAGTCTCCGTCATCGACGCACACTGGATGGCGGTCGCGCGAGGTGACGAACCTGCCGATCTCGTGCTGTCCGGTGGCCATGTCCTCTCGGTGTTCACGAAGGAATGGCTGGACGTCGACGTCGCGGTCAAGGACGGCCACGTGGTGGGGCTCGGCCGATATGAGGGACGTGAACGGCTCGACGTGTCCGGCGCCTACCTCGTACCGGGCTTCATCGACGCCCACATGCACATCGAATCGTCCAAGCTGATGGTCGACGAGTTCGCGCGCGCCGTCCTTGCGCACGGGACCACCGCGGTGGTCGCGGATCCCCACGAGATCGCCAACGTGCTCGGCACCGAGGGCATCCGGTGGCTCCTCGACTCCTGCACCGATCTGCCGCTGGACGTGTTCGTGATGGCGTCATCCTGCGTTCCCGCCTCGCGGTTCGAGTCCCCACGGCAGCCGCTCACGCTGGGCGACATCGAGAGCCTGCTGCGCCACCCACGCGTCATCGGGGTGGCGGAGATGATGAACTTCCCAGGTGTCATCGCAGGCGACGCGTCGGAGCTCGCCAAACTCCAGACCGGTCTCACCGACCACGTCGACGGGCACGCGCCGGGCGTTCGCGGCCCGGCGCTCAACGCTTACATCTCGGCCGGCATCCAATCGGACCACGAGGCGACGACGTTCGAGGAGGCGCTCGAGAAACGCCGCCTGGGGATGTGGGTCCTGCTGCGCGAGGCCTCGATCGCGCGCAACCTGCGCGACCTGCTTCCGCTCGTCAAGAGGTACGGCCCCGACCGCTGCGCGTTCTGCACCGACGACCGCGAACCCGACTTCATCGTCGAGCACGGCCATATCAACCAGATGGTCCGCGTCGCCGTCGAGGACGGGATCAGTCCCGAGGACGCTGTGGTCATGGCCACGATCAACCCGGCCACCTATCACCGACTCTGGCGCCTGGGTGCCATCGCCCCCGGCTACCAGGCCGACATCCTCGTCCTCGACAACCTCAAATCCTTCTCGCCGCGCCAGGTGTTGAAGCGCGGGGCGCCACCCCGGTTCGTGAAGCTCGACGTTCCCGAGTGGGTGCGGCAGACGGTCAGCCTCGCCCCTGTCGACGCCACTTCGTTTCGTATCCCGGCGGGGCCGAAGAAGATCCGCGTCATGCGCGTCATCCCTGCCCAGCTGATCACCGGCGTCGAGGTCGTCGAGCCGAGCCTGAAGGACGGATGCATCGTCGCCGACCCCGCGCGCGATCTCGTCAAGATCGCGGTGATCGAGCGCCACCACGCGACCGGACGCATCGGACTCGGATTCGCGACCAACGTCGGGCTGAGGCGCGGCGCATTCGCGTCGACCGTCGCCCATGACGCTCACAACATCGTCGCGTTGGGAGTAGGCGACGCCGACATGGCGGCGTGCGCGATGCGGATGGCCGAGATCGGCGGCGGCATAGTCATCGCGGAAGGCGGCCGAGTGGTCGAGGAGCTCCCGCTCCCGATCGCGGGCTTGATGAGCGACCGGCCGCTCCTAGAGGTCCATGAGCGCCTCCGGTCGATGGAGAAGCGACTCCACGGGATGGGCGTGACCACGGCGTCGCCGTTCATGACCCTGAGCTTCCTCGCGCTCTCGGTCATTCCCGAGCTGAAGATCACCGATCGCGGCCTGGTCGACGTCAACCGCTTCGAGCTGGTGCCGCTGGGGATTGAGTGACGGCCTCGAGGACCAGCTGTACGCCTGCCTGGCCAATCGACGCTGGGCGCATGCGGTCGTCTCGCAGAAGCCATTCGTCAACGTCACTCGACTTTCCGCCGTCGCAGTCGAGGCGCTGAACACACTGACGGACCAAGAGTGGCTCGAAGCGATGAAGGCTCATCCGCGCATCGGCGAGCGTGGTGGCGGCGCACCGGACAGCTCGGTTCGCGAGCAGAGCCGTGCAATGCAAGCCCCACCGGCGACGCTCGAGGCGCTGGACGCGGAAAATCGCAGGTATGAGGACAAGTTCGGGCATGTCTTCCTCATCGCGGCGAGCGGCCGGAGCGGGGACGAGATATTGGCTGAGCTGCGCCGGCGGATGAGCAACGATCCTGCGGCCGAGTTCACTGAGGCGAAGCGCGAGCTGCGCAAGATCACCCTTCTGCGGCTCGAGAAGATCCGCTACCCATGAGCATCTCCACCCACGTGCTCGACACGATGCGAGGGACGCCCGCCGCGGGCCTCGCGGTCACGCTCCATCGCCGTGAGCCCGACGGGAACTGGAAAGAGGTCGGGCAGGCCGAGTCGGACTCCGACGGCCGCGTCCGCGCGCTGACCGACGAAGAGCTGGACCCCGGCGAGTACCGGCTCGAGTTCAACACCCGCCCTTACTTCGAGCGGTCGGGCCTCAGTGCCTTCTATCCGTCGGTGTCGGTGGTGTTCAGCTTCGAAGGCGGGCACCTTCACGTCCCGCTGCTGCTCAGCGCCTTCGGCTACACGACATACAAAGGGACGTGAACGTGATTCTCGGCGACAACCAGTACGGCAAGGCCGAGACGCACGTCGTGCGCGTCACGAAGTCCGGCGCTCGGCACGAGCTCAAAGACCTCAATGTCAGCGTGGCCCTCGCGGGCGACTTCGCCGAGACGCACATGACAGGCGACAACAGCAAGGTCGTGCCGACCGACACGCAGAAGAACACGGTCTTCGCGTTCGCCAAAGAGCCGATCGGCGAGATCGAAGACTTCGCCATCCGGCTCGCCCGGCATTTCGTGGGCGAGTTTGCCTCGGTCTATCGCGCGCGCGTGTCCATCGAGGAATTCGGATGGGAGCGGATCCACGACCACGCTTTCGTGCGGGCGGGCTCAGAAAAGCGCCTGACAACCGTGACGTGCACCGACGATGGCACGTGGGTGGTCGGCGGAATCGGCGACCTCGTCGTGCTCAAGTCGACCGGCTCGGAATTCCATGGTTACATCAAGGACAAATACACGACGCTGCCCGAGACCCGCGACCGCATCATGGCCACCTCTCTTCTCGCGCATTGGCGTTACACCGGCTCGGACATCGACTGGCGGAAATCCTTCGCCGACATCCGCCGCCTGCTCCTCGAGACGTTTGCTGTCAAGCACAGCCTCTCGCTGCAGCAGACGCTCTACGCGATGGGCGAGGCAGTGCTCCAGGCACGCCACGAGGTCGCCGAGATCCGGATGGCGATGCCGAACCGGCATCACTTCGCCGTCGACCTATCGCCCTTCGGCATGGACAACGACAACGAGGTGTTCTACGCGGCGGACCGGCCTTACGGTCTGATCGAAGGCACGCTGACGCGGGACGATGCGCCGGAGCCAGGCCTCGCCTGGTGATGGAGTTCCTCCAGCCGGCCACCTGGTCGGACGCGCTGGCAATGAAGGCGGCGCACCCTGACGCGACTCCGATCGCGGGCGGCACGGACGTGATGGTCGAGATCAACCTCGACCACCGCCGCCCGGCGTCCGTCATCGACCTCACGCGCATCCGCGAGCTC
>VBGV01000370.1 GCA_005880755.1 Chloroflexota bacterium | reverse complement strand
GGCACTGCGCTCTATCATCGCCTGAGTGTCACGCCCCCAGGCTCCGCTGCAGATTCGCGAGATCGACGGCCGGAGCCAAGGAAAGGGTGGCGCTGCTAGGAGCGCATACCTGCTGGGGTCCCCGCGCCGTGGATAGCGGGGGCAGCGACGCAGCGCCGGGCCCCTTGACGCCGGCTTCCGCGCCGGAGGCGCCCGGCCGTCTAGCTCGCGAAGATGCAAGGAGCATTGGGGGCGGGACACTCTAATGCTCAGGTGGCTCACTTCGGGGGAGTCGCACGGACCCCAGCTCACGGTCGTGATCGAAGGCTTGCCTTCCGGTCTCGAGATCTCAGAGGAGGATCTTCGTCGCGACCTCGCCCGCAGGCAAGGCGGCCATGGCCGCGGCGGCCGGCAGCAAATCGAGACCGACGTCGCCCGCATCGTCAGTGGCGTGCGGGGCGGCTTCACCATCGGCAGCCCCGTGACGCTGGTGCTCGAGAACAAGGACCACGTCAACTGGACCGCCCAGATGACGGCGGCCAAGGAGGGCTTCGAGCCCAAGGTCGTGACGCGGTTGCGGCCGGGTCACGCCGACCTGGCGGGGGCCCTGAAGTACGGCCACACCGACATCCGCAACGTGCTCGAGCGGTCGTCGGCGCGTGAGACGGCGACACGCGTGGCCGCCGGTGGGGTGGCGAAGAAGCTGCTGGGTCACTTCGGGATCAATGTCCTGAGCTTCACGCAGTCCATCGGCACGATCGACATCGGGTTCGAGGGGATCGATCCGGACATTCTCGACGTCGAGGACATCGAGGCTTCGCCTGTCCGCTGCCCTGACCCGGACGCATCGAAGCGCATGGTGGCCGCAATCGACGAGGTGGCGGAGGCAGGTGACACTCTCGGCGGCACGTTTCGGATCGTCGCCCGCGGGGTCCCGCCGGGACTCGGCAGCTACGTGCACTGGGACCGCAAGCTGGACGGCAAGCTGGCCCAGGCCGTGATGTCGATCAATGCGATCAAAGGTGTGGAGTTCGGTGCGGGGTTTCAGGGTGCGGCGCGGCGTGGCTCCGAATTTCACGACCAGATCGATTACGAGGAGGGTCGTTTCCGACACCTGACGAATCGCGCGGGTGGCATCACGGGCGGCGTGACGAACGGCGAGTCGATCGACCTGCGCGTTGCGATCAAGCCGATCTCGACGATGAAGAAACCGATGCAGTCGATCGACCTCAAGACCAAGGAGAAGACCGAGGCCCACTACGAGCGCAGCGACGTGTGCGTGGTGCCGGCCGCCGGGGTCATCGGTGAAGCGGTGGTCGCGCTGACGCTCGCCGAGGCCTTTCTCGAAAAGTTCGGCGGCGACTCGATGCCGGAGCTGGAGCGAAACTACCGCTCATACATGGAATCAATCGCGCAGCAGTGACATGACGAAAGTCATGTCGATGGCGCAAGCCGTCGAACGATTCGTGCCCGATGGCGCGACCGTCGCGATGGGAACAGGGCTCGAGGCTTTGATCCCTTTCGCAGCGGGGCACGAGATGATCCGGCAGGGGCGCCGCGACCTGGAGCTCGTCGGACCGATCTCCGATTCGCTGTTCGACCAGCTTATCGGCGCGGGCTGCGTGCGGCGCGTGACCGCCGCGTGGGTGGGCAACGTGTCCGAAGGACTCGGCCACTGCTACCGCCGCGCGTGCGAGCAGCGCATCCCTGCACCCCTGGAAGTGCGCGACCACTCCAACTTCTCCATCTCGCTTGCGTTGTGGGCGGCGGCGTGGAACGTGCCGAGCCTGCCCACACGGACGCTGCTGGGCAGCGACATCCTCCGCACCAATCCCGATCTGTCGACCGGCGACGGGCTCGTCCACGTCAAGGCCGTGCGGCCTGACGTCGCCATCGTTCACGTGCAGCGCGCCGATGAGCACGGTCGGGCGCACGCGTGGGGACCGCTGGGCATCACGGAGGAGGCAGGGCTGGCGGCTGACCGCGTGGTCGTGAGCTGCGAGGAGCTGGTCGGCCCGGACGTGACGCTGAGCGACCCGAACCGGATCCTGTTTCCGGAAACGAAGGTGGTCGCGGTGGTGCACGAGCCGGGCGGCGCGCATCCGTCGCCGGTCCAGGGCCATTTCAAAAGGGACCACGCCGCATACCGCGACTACGCGGAGAAGTCGCGGTCCGTCGAGGGATTCGAGCAATGGTTGCGACACCAGGTGCTCGACGTGCCGGATCGCGCGTCCTATATGAAGGGGATCGACCTGGAAGCGATCCGGATCACGCACCACCGCCCTTCGGTCCCTGCCGACCTTGGCCATGAGTAGCTACACGCAGCAAGAATTGATGGTCGCGGTCGCCTCGCGTGAGATCCGCGACGGCGACCTTGTCTTCGTCGGGATGCGGCTGCCGATCCTCGCTTACGCGGTCGCGCGCAATGCCCACGCGCCCACCGCGCGCGGACTGTTCGAGGTTGGACTGATGCGCGACCAGCCGGCCTCTGCGTTTCTCGGCACGATGGGTGACCCGCCAAACGTCACCGGCGCGCTGTGGGCGACGCGGATGTCCAACGCCATGGCCTTGATGGCGCAGGGCAACGTCGACCTGGGCTTCATCGGTGGCGCCGAGGTCGATCGCTTCGGCAACCTCAATACCTCCTATGTCGGCGACCCGCGCCAGCCGAGCGTGAAGCTGCCGGGGAGCGGGGGAGGGGCGGACATCGCGATCCTGAGCCGGCGCTGGGTGACGTTGATGAGCCACGAACGTCGGCGTCTGGTCGACCGTGTCTCGTTCATCACATCGCCGGGATATGGCGACGGGACCCCGGGTTGGCGCAAGCGGAACGGCCTGCTGGGTGGGGGACCCGTTTCGATCATCACCACGCTGGGAGTGCTGCGTTTTCCCGAAGGCGGCGGCGAGGCCTACCTCGCGTCGTTCCATCCAGGTCAAACCGTTGACGATGTTCGAGGCAACACCGGTTGGGAACTGAAGGTCGCCGACGATGTAAGCGAAACATCAGAGCCGACAAAGTCCGAGCTCGAGGCGATTCGGCATTTCGACCCGGACGGTTTCTGGACGCGCGGCTAGTTACAGAAACCTGACCCGGACGCAACCGGCGTCTGACAGCGTCGCGCCATTCTCGACCTCACAAATCTCGTCTGAGGAGAGAACGAATGACTCCGTTTGCAGCAATCGCCGTCAAGACCCTGAGCGCGGCCGGCGTCGCCGCGCTGCTCAGCGTGGGCGCAGTGAGCGCCCTCGCCGCGAGCCCCTCGCCAAAACCGACCCCGACCGCCACCGGCACGCAGCAGGCGGCCGGCGACCGACACGCCGACCGCAGAGCGATCCGGCGCGCGGTGGTCGAAGCCGAGGCGGACCTCCTCGGCATCAAGCCGGAGCAGCTGCTCAAAGACCTGAAGGCGGGCCAGAAGGTCTCTGACCTGGCCAAAGACAAGGGCATGACCAAAGAACAGTTCGAGACGAAGCTGGTCGCCAACCTGAAGCCCAGGCTGGAAGTCCTCGTCGACCACAAGACGATCACCCAGGCCCAGGCCGACAGGGTGCTCGACCGCATCGCCAAGGGCTACGTCCCGTTCTGGGACGGAATTCACCGCCGCAAGTAGCGTTCCCTG
>VBGV01000372.1 GCA_005880755.1 Chloroflexota bacterium | reverse complement strand
CTGGCTCGAGTCGAAACGCGTGGGCACGCGCGCGGTCAAATACCGGCTGCGCGACTGGTTGATCTCACGCCAGCGGTACTGGGGTGCCCCGATCCCGGTCGTCTACTGCCCGACTCACGGCATCGTCCCCGTGCCGAAGGAGCAGCTGCCGGTGGAGCTGCCCGCCGAGTACAAGCCGCTTTCGGAGCAGCCGGACTGGTACCGGACCACCTGTCCGATATGCGGCGAGGAAGCCCGGCGAGAGACCGACACCATGGACACCTTCATCGACTCGTCCTGGTACTTCCTGCGCTACGCGAGCCCGCATGACGAAACGGAGCCGTTCGACTCCGAGCTGGCCAACCACTGGATGCCGGTCGACCAGTACACAGGCGGAGTCGAGCACGCGATCCTCCACCTCCTCTACTCGCGCTTCTTCATGAAGGTCCTGTACGACGCGGGCCTGGTGGCATACACCGAGCCGTTCATGCGCCTGTTCAACCAGGGCATGGTGAAGCGGTTCGGGCAGGTGATGTCGAAGTCGGCGGGCAACGGTGTTTCGCCGGACGAGCTCGTGGCCGCCCAGGGGGCGGATGCGGGGCGGCTTTACGAGATGTTCATCGGACCGCCGGAAGAGGACGTCGAATGGACCGAGGCGGGACTCAACGGAGTGGTCAAGTTCTTGCAGCGCGTGTGGCGGTTGGTGCTGGAGCCGGAATCGATCGATGACGGCGGGGGCGCCGGTGCGAAAGCCGATGCCACGGTGCTGCGCCGCAAGGTCGCGCAGACCGTGGGCAGGGTCACCGACCACTATGACGAGCTGCGTTTCAACACCGCGGTCGCGTTCTTGATGGAGCTCGCCAACACGATGCAGGACTATCTGCAGAGCGGCGGCAAGCGCGATCGAGAGTGGGACGGCGCGGTGCGCACGCTCGTCCAGCTGCTCAACCCACTCGCTCCCCACGCATGCGAGGAGATGTGGGAACGGCTCGGCGAGCAGGGTCTTCTCGCCGATGCGTCGTGGCCGTCTTTTGACGCCACGGCCGCCGCCGAGCCGAAGGTGGTGCTGGTCGTGCAGGTTGCCGGCAGGCTGCGTGACCGGCTGGAGGTCGATGCCGGGCTGTCAGAGGACGATGCTTTGAAAGTCGCGCTCGCCAGTGAGAAGGTCCGTGCGGCGCTGAACGGCCGCGGACCGTCGAAGGTGATCTACGTGCCCGACCGCCTGATCAACCTGGTTCCGTAGCCTCCAGCACGACCACCGTTCGCGCTCTGGTCATCACGCGGCCCTCGACCGGGTGCGGGTCGCTCTGAAACTTCAGCACATCGGTGTCGAGCACGAGCTTCCATTGCGCGCCGAAGTCTGGGGCCGGCTGCCAGTACACGGCTCGCCGGTGCCCGTTGAACAGAAGCCGGAAGGAGTCGTCGGCGATCGGCCGCCCCTGGTCCGTTTGGCCGGGGATGGCTCTCCCGTTCAGGTACACGCCGAGCGCGCGTGCGTGACGTGAGACCCAGTCCTGGTCTGACATCACCTCGCCGTTGGGCTTGAACCACGCGATGTCGACGGCGCCGCGGATCGGCCGGCCCTGGAACCACCGGCGCCGCCGAAACATCGGATGCGCGCGCCGGAATGCGATCAAACGGCGCACATATTCGAGCAGCTGATGATCGATCTCTGACCAGTCGACCCAGGAGAGCTCGTTGTCCTGGCAGTACGCGTTGTTGTTGCCTCGCTGGGTCCGGCCGAGCTCATCTCCCATCGACAGCATCGGCACGCCTTGAGAAACGAAGAGCGTGGTGAGCAGGTTGCGCTGCTGCTGGGCGCGGAGCTTGAGCACCACTGCGTCGTCCGTCTCGCCCTCTACGCCGCAGTTCCACGACCGGTTGTGCGACTCGCCGTCGGCGTTGCCTTCGCCGTTCGCCTCGTTGTGCTTCTGGTTGTAGGAGACCAGGTCGCGCAGGGTGAAGCCGTCGTGCGCCGTGACGAAGTTGACGCTCGCGACCGGGCGCCGCGTGTCGTTCTGGTAGAGGTCTGAGCTGCCGGTCAGGCGCGAGGCGAGCTCTCCGACGGTGGAGGGCTCGCCGCGCCAAAAGTCCCGCACCCTGTCGCGGTATTTGCCGTTCCACTCCGACCACAACGCCGGGAAGTT
>VBGV01000192.1 GCA_005880755.1 Chloroflexota bacterium | reverse complement strand
TTGCACACGCGGCTGGGGCGAGACTTCTGGGGCAGCTGGCTACGTGCTCAGTTCGAGGCGGCTGGCGTTGAACTGGCTTCGGACAGCACCGACGAGGAGAGTTCCACCAATATCGTCGCCACCGACGGTAGTGGAAATCGCCTCTCGTTCTTCCATCCCCTAGAGGCGCAATACGCGGTTGCAGCGCCATTGCCAGATACCCGTGTCATGTTTCTCGGAGGATGTCCGCATCCAACTGCCGAGCTCATCGCGAGTTACGTCCGGCCGTATCGCAATGCTGGTGCCACCACTGTTATCGACATTGGGCCATCGATTCCACGGCCGTTCAGATTCGACGATCTAGCTCGGCTAGCCGACGGGCTAGATCTCGTTACCTGCAACCGTGCGGAGCTGCGTCAGCTCAGTGGCACGAGCTCGCTGCGGCGCGGAGCGCAGGTCATTCACAAACTGGGCATTCCAACACTCGTAATCAAGGACGGGGCGAATGGGGCGGTTTTCTCGACGTCCGACGATAACCATCTGCACCTCGTTCCCGTCGAGACGACGGAGCCAGCAACAGGCTCGACGGTCGGGGCCGGTGATAGTTTCAACGCGGGCCTCCTGTACGCGCTGGCCAACGCCAAAAGTGTCGCTCTCGCAGTGGCATTCGCTAACCAGATCGCGCGAGCTGTGTTACGTGCCACTGATCGACTCAATGCGGACCTGACCGCTGCCAGCATCTACGAGACTCCAGTCGCCGATCAAGTTCGAGTAATGGAGGTGTGAACATGCTTCCCCGTTGGGCGCAGAACTTATTGGAGCAGCATCCAGGAGCCGAGGAGCCCACTCCAGAGGTCCCCATTCCTTCCTGGCTTGAGGACGAGGTCAAAAAGAAGCCGCTCTGGTACATCATTCGGGAGTCCGATGTTGTTCGCAAGGTGCATCCGTTCGTTGTATATGACGAAATTCTCAAAGAGCCGACTCAGTGGGCGGACATACTGGCAACCAAACGCCTCGAGGTTGATGCCCTTGCCAAAGAGTTCACCGAACGTGGCATCCGGCGTGTGATTTTCACCGGATGCGGCTCGGCTTTTTTCACCGCGATTCACGGAAATCTGCTGTTCAGACGTTTCACCGATCTGAGCACCGATGCCATTGAGTCAAACGAGCTAGCGCACTACTTCCCACATGTTGATGCAGCCACGACGGCGGTTATCGCTCACTCTGGGACGGGGGGCAGTATCGAGACGTTAGAAGCGATCCGGGTGGCAAAAGCGAGAAATGTACTCACCGTGGCGCTGTCCAACACGGACGTCAGCCCGATACTCAACGAATCAGATCGTTCTGTTGTGTATTTGACTCGCCAGCACTGCGGACCCTGCATCTCAGTAATTTCGACACGTCTTTTGCTTCAGACACTGCTGGCCGCTTCGCTTGCAACGTCGGCAGCCGATCGTCGCCAGCTTGAGCGCGAACTTGCTGTACTACCCGAGGCCGGCCATGTCTTCTTGGGGGAATTCACACCACAAATCGAAGACTTTGCTAACCGCACGGTCGACGTGGACTCGGTGTTCGTAGTTGGGAGCGGACCGAACTATTTCTCCGCGCGGGAGGGCACCCTGAAGATCGAGGAGCAGAGCCTTATAGTCGGCAAGGCCTATCGCACGGGCGACTTCCACCATGATGCGCTGTCGCTGCTATCGCCGACCCGACTAGTGGTGGCCATTGCGGCGGACGGAGTAGCGAACAAGCGCATTGTTGATGTCCTTCGTGCCGCAAAGGAAGGCCTGAGCCCTACCCTCGCGGTGGAGTATGGCGCTGTGGGCGGACTCGCGCCACATGCCGACGAGACATGGCGGCTTCGTGCAGAGCTCGGGGAGTACGTGGCGCCGGTCTTGGTCACCCTGCCATTCCAACTGCTCGGCTATTTCATGGGTGTGGTGCGTGGTCGCAATCCAGATACACTCGCGACCGATCACATTCCCAATGCACGTGCTTGGCTCACCGCCTTTCCGCTCGGCACGCACTAGAAAGCAGGCTTGTTCGAACACTAGCAATCGGTAATGGGTTTGGATACCTACTGGCATCAGCCGTCAGCTTTTCCCAACCCGACAGCGTCGCTGTTGGGTTGGGAACTCAGTATTGAGCCAGTTTTTTGAAGTCGCCAGGCCGGCTGAAGACCCGTCCTACGATGCGACAGGTGGCAGCCCACGCGCGCGTGAGCCTAAAGACTGTCTCCAGAGTGGTCAACGCCGAGTCTTGCGTCTCACCCGCGTTGCGCTCACGTGTGCAATCGTCAGTCCAGCACCTCGGCTACAGGCGCAATTTGCAGGCCAGCAGCCTAAGGCGAACCGACAATAGGAGCGCCACCATTGGCTTGGTGCTCCGAGACGTGGCCAATGCGCTCTCCTCGCCTCTATCCAACGAAATCGAATCAATAGCCCTCAAACGCGGTGTGCTGGTTTTTACCGGAAGTTCGAATGACGACAAGGACCGCGATCGCGACTTGATTTGGGCTTTTAGCTGCCACCGGGTCGATGGCCTAATAGTCGTTGGTACTACCCAGAACACTGACCTCCTTCTGGCTGAACATCGGGCGGGAACATCAATCGTTTTGGTTGATCAGCTCGGATCGACCTTGGACTTGGATCATGTCGTCACTAATGACTTCCAGGGCGCCCGACTCGGAGTAAGACACCTCATTGCTAACGGCCACCGCCACATCGGGTACTTGGGAGGTCTTGCCTCGGACAGGGCTGTAAGTCGATATCGGGGGTATATCGATGAACTCAGCGCACAAGGCTGGCCGATCGCCGAGCAGCTAGTGCACCTAGACCTTCATGACGCCGATGGAGCTGAGACGGCCACCGCTGAACTTTTGTCAGAGGCGAGACGCCCAACCGCACTCTTCGCTAGCGAGAGTCTGATCACTCTTGGCGCTTGTCGAGTACTTCGGCGACTGGATCTCAATCGGCAGGTCGCTCTTGTTGGCTTTGATGACCTACTAGATGCCGACTTGACGGCGTGTGCGGTCACGGTCATAACTCCTGATCCCGTCGCCTTAGGTCGGGCCGCCGCCAAGCTTCTGTTTCGCCGGATTGATGGCGACGAGTCGCCGCCGGTCCATCGTCTCATCCCTACTCGGTTGATCACCCGCGGCACGGGCGAGATTCATGTGACGGGGACCTAGTCGGCCCGATCAGTGGTGGCTTCGTTGTCAAGTCGGCAGCTCGAAGCGCTGTGCCGCGGTCGCCGCAGCCAGCGGTACCACGTGTGCCGCGAGATTCCGAAGTACCGGCATGTCATCGCGACGTTGCCGGTAACCTCCTCAACGTGCTGGATGATGGCGAGTCGCCGAGCTGCTCCCCTGGATAGTTCTCGTTCGGTCACCTGGCTGTCCTCCTCCACTGTTCTTGGAGGCTTCGCCGGCACGACGAGTATCCGAAGAGGGCGACGTAATGCTCGGCGAGGTACTGGTGCATTGAGGCGCCATCCTCACCCGCACTATCAAGTGGATTGATCCTACCGGCGGAACCCATTCGACGATTGCTGCCTCGAGGCCTTGCAGAACGTGCAGAAATACGCGGAGGCATCTCTAGCGCTGGTCCGGTTGTGGAGGGACGACGGCAGGTTGAACCTCGAGGTCGTCGAGGACGGCTGGGGGTTCGACGTTGCGTATGCCGGGCGCGCGACGGGCATCGCAAACATGCAGGACCGCCTCGACGAGGCCCGAGCTTGACAAGCTGAACAGGCTGGCGCAACATGCCTAGACATGTCTAGGCCAAGTCTGGAGGATGGAGATGAAACGAGCTAGGGGCGTCGACGGGCTGGTAGCCCTACTGGTCGCGGTCGTGACAGCAGCTGCATGCGGCGGGGGGAACGGAAGCTCCGCCTCGACACCGGGCACGACCACGAAGTCGCTCGTCGTCGTCAACACGGGCGGCGACTGGGGAGCCTGTCAGCGAAAGTCCTTCTTCGATCCCTTCACGGCGAAAACGGGGATCGCGATCGTTGACGGTCCATTCCTGACCGATGGGCAGATCAAAGCCATGGTCCAGTCCAAGCAGTACAACGTTGACGTCGTCTATCCGAGCGCCAACCTCGCCCTGCCCAGCGCCGGCAAGAACGTCCTGGAGCCCATCGACTACCAGGTCGTCAACAAGGCCGAGTTGGCGGCCGGGACCTACACGACCTACGGCACCTCGATTGACATCTATGCGTGGGCGATGGGGTACCGCACCGACAAGTTCGGTGGGCAGACCCCGAAGACCTGGGCGGACTTCTTCGACACCAAGCGCTTCCCCGGCAAGCGCGCCATGCCGGGTGACAACGATGTCCCCGCCGTCCTCTACGCGGCTCTGCTCGCGGACGGCGTGGCGCCGGACAAGCTGGTGCCACTCGACGTCAACCGTGCCCTGAAGAAGCTCAGCACAATCAAGAGCAACATCGTCTGGTATGCCACCGGCAGCCAGGGCCAGGATCTGCTCAAATCAGGCGAGGTGACGATGGGCCAGGAGTACGCCAACCGTGTCACCTCCCTGCGCGACGCGGGCTCGCCGGTCGATATCAGCTGGGACGGTCAGGTCGTGGCGGGCGATCTCATGGGAGTGCCCAAGGGCGACCCCAACGCCGCGGCGGCGATGAAGTTCATCGCGTTCGTCACCAGCAAGGACGTGAACGGCACGTTCTCCTACTGCGCGGCGGGTGCGCCGAGCAACGTGAAATCGACCCCCAATCCGAAGATCGCCAACGACCTGCCGACGACGCACCTCAATCAAACGCATGTCGTTGAAACGAGCGAAGCTCTTGCTGAATACGTCGCCGCTCATCTGGACTCCATCACGACTTCCTTCAACAACTGGCGCTCCGGCTAAGGATCGTCTTGGCACCGACCCCGCGCATCGCCGGCTCTCGCCGCCGCGGCGGGAGCCAGCCGCGGTGGGGTCTCCTCGTATTCCCCGCCGCACTTTTCATGGTCTTCTTCTTCGCCTGGCCCCTCGGCCAGATGATCTTCCGGAGTTTCACGGATCCGGCGATGGGACTGGACAACTACGCGCGGTTCGTGCAGACCCCGTCCGGGGTTCGGTCCCTGCTCGAGACGCTGGCCATGTCGGCTGTGGTCACCCTCACGTGCGCGGTGGTCGGCTACGTCTACGCCTATGCAATTCGTTTCGCGTCACGGCGCGTGGCGGCGCTGCTGCTCCTCGCGGTGATCTTTCCGGCGGGCGTCAACCTGCTGGTCCGAACGTTCGCGCTGCAAGTCGTCCTGCGCGACACCGGGATCATCAACCAGCTCCTCATGCGGCTTCACCTCATCGGCGAGCACCTGACGCTGATCAGAACCGAGTTCGCGGTCGCGCTCGGTATGACCTGCATGCTCCTTCCCTACATGGTCCTTCCCATCTATTCGGTCATGCGTGGCATCAACCCCGACTACGTCCAGGCCGCGGCCGGACTCGGCGCCAGGCCCGTGATTGCTTTCGCGCGCGTCTTCTTGCCGATGAGCTTGCCGGGACTCTATGCGGGCAGCTTGATCGTCTTCGTCGCGGGACTTGGCTTCTACGTCGTGCCACAGCTGCTCGGGGACAATGGCGGCGGACGTTTCCTGAGCCAGTACACGGCGGACTACATGGCACAGGCCGAATGGGGTTATGGCTCGGCGATCGGCACCATCCTCCTGCTTGTCACACTGACCACCCTGGCGATCGCCGCTCGTGTCCTGAAGGTGGGTGAAATCCTCCGGATGTCGTTCGGTGGAGCGCGGTGACCCCGCGCTCGTGGGGGTGGCTGTGGCGAGCGTGGGCGGTGCTGACGGCCGCGGTCCTGCTGGCTCCGATCCTGATCGTCGTCCCGATGAGCTTCACCAACTCGTCGACGCTGGCCTTTCCGCCCGAAGGACTGTCATTGCGTTGGTATTCGGAGCTTTTCACGAATCCGCAGTGGACGCTCAGGATTCCGGTCAGCGTCGAGACCGCTTTCGCCACCGCCATCCTCGCGACGGTGGCGACTACTTCGTGTGGGCGCTCGGATGGCAGGTCGGTCCGGTGGGCTTTGGCGGCGGCCTCAGCGGGACGGTGCCCGGCCTCATCCTCGCCCATACGGTGCTTGCGTTTCCGTTTCCGTTCATCACGGTGAGCACCGCCCTGACCACCGTGGACAGGACGCTGGAGCTGGCCGCGGCGGGCCTGGGAGCCAACCCATGGAGGGCGTTTCGGAGGGTTACGCTTCCGTTGATCCGCACCGGCGTGATCACAGGCGCGATATTTGCTTTCCTGACGTCATGGGACGAGGTCGTCGTCGCTTCCTTCCTGGCCAGCCCAAGGGTGAGCACGGTGCCGGTCCAGATCTTCACCGAGCTCCGCCAGTCCTACGACCCGACAGCGGCCGCGATTTCCTCAGTTCTGCTGGCCGCGGCCGTGGTCCTGGTCGGGCTGCTCGCTCTCATTCCGGTGCTGAGCAGGCGCACCTACGTGCGATCGGTTGCCGTCGAAATCGTGCGCCCTGAGGGCGGCATTGCCGCCGTCGCGACCTGAGGATCGAGTGGCGTTTCTCGAGATTCGCGATCTGACCAAGGTCTACGGCGAGAAAGTCGTTCTCGACGAGCTCAACCTTTCCGCTCAGGACGGCGAATTCATCTCACTTCTCGGCCCGTCTGGATGCGGGAAGACGACAGCGCTCCGACTCATCGCCGGCTTTCTCCAACCAGACGGGGGAAGCATCGCGGTCAATGGTCGAGAGATCACGAACCTGCCCGCTTACCGCCGAAACATCGGCATGGTCTTCCAGAGCTACGCCCTGTTCCCGCACATGACCGTTGGTCAGAACATTGCGTTCGGCCTGGAACAGCGCCGGTTCAGCCGCGGCGAGATCTCAAAAGCCGTCGACGAATCGCTGGACATGGTGAGGCTCAACGGCTTCGCGTCCCGGCGTCCGGCGGAACTGTCCGGAGGCCAGCAGCAGCGCGTCGCTCTGGCTCGCGCGCTTGTGTTCAAGCCGCAGCTTCTCCTCCTGGATGAGAGCTTGAGCGCGCTCGACAAGAAGCTTCGCGTGCAGATGCAGCTCGAGCTGAGGCAGATCCAGAAAGAGGTGGGAGTCACCGCGGTCTTCGTCACGCATGACCACGAGGAGGCGCTGACGATGTCGGATCGCGTGGCTGTGATGCGGAACGGCAGAATCGTGCAGCTGGACACGCCGTCGAACGTATACCGCGCACCGGTGGACGGTTTTGTCGCTGAGTCGCTCGGGGAGGCGAACTTTCTGCGTGGCTCGGTCAGAAGCAAAGACGGGTCCGGCTTTGTCCTGGACCTGGGCGACGGGCTCAGCCTGGCGGTTGCAACGGATCGCCAGGTCGACGTCGGGGAGACCTGCACCGTGGCGATCCGACCGGAGGACATCGAGCTCGCGCCTGCTCGGTCCGCCCGTTCGGACGTGGTCGGGCACGTGCGATCGATCGCGTTCGCGGGCAACACCACGCTTTATGTGATCGAAGCCCTGCGCCGGGAAATTCGAGTGAGGCGGCCCAACAGCGCCGCGGCGGAGAACGGATTCGCGCTCGATCAGGAGGTTGCGCTGGCATGGAATGCCGGCGCCGCGCTGGTTCTGTCGGATAGGCAGGGCGTCAGCTGATGAAGCTGAAACACGAAGCGATCGCGGAAGCGCTGGCCGCGGAGATCCGGGCCGGCTTGCACGACAGAGGGTCCCGACTCGCCGGTGAGCATGAGCTCGCCAAGCGCTTCTTGACCAGCCGGACGACTGTCCGCCAGGCGTTGGCAGTGCTTCACGAGGCCGATCTCATCGCCACCGCTCCCGGCCGCGGGTCGTTTGTCATGTACGACGACAGGCCGCTCGACGACAGGCTGGGCTGGACTCGCGCCCTGGCTCGTGAAGGCATCAGCCTCTCGGTCCGCGTGCTCAGGATCGAACGCATCCGGGACGACGAGCTCGCGCGGCAGCTCCAGGTGCAGGACGTCGAGATGATCGCGATCGATCGCGTCAGGCACATCCCGGACGGAGTCGCGGTATCGCTCGAACGCAGCCGTGTCCCGGCCAAAGCCAAGCTGCGCGACCTTCCGGCCGGCGGGCTGCACCATGATTCGCTGCAGCGCACCCTGCGAGACGCCGGCCTGGTCCCGCACCACGGTGAAGAGCTGGTGGATGTCGGTTTCCTGGGACCGGTTGAAGGCAAGTTGCTGGGCAGACGCACCGGCACGGCGTTCCTGCATACGCGGCGAACGACATGGACCAGATCTGGGCACTGGGTCGAACACGTCGAGAGCCTTCTCGACCCGGCCCATTTCCGTTTGCGTTTCCGGTTGGGCGAGGGCCAGTGACAGCGCCGTCGGAGTTCGAGCGCGCTCTGGGCGCGCTCTACGGCCTCGCGATCGGCGATGCGCTGGGCATGCCTACGCAGCTCCTCTCGCCTGAAGAGCTTGATCGCCGGTTCGGTGCGATCACCTGGTTCCAGCCGGCACCCGACAACCATCCGATCGCTGCCGGCCTTCCCGCCGGTCACATCACTGACGACACGGAGCAGGCACTGCTCATCGCCCGGCTATTGGTCGACGGGCGCGGACGGATCGACCCCCTCACCCTCGCCAACGCGCTGGCTGACTGGGAGCGCGATATGGTGCGGCGTGGATCGCTCGACCTCCTTGGACCGTCGACCCAGCGCGCGATCTCCGCGGTCGCCGCGGGCATCTCGGTCGAGGAGGCTGGCCGTTTCGGCGACACCAATGGGGCTGCGATGCGCGTTACGCCGGTTGGCATAGCCAGGCCTGTGAACGACTTCGATGGATTGCTGCAGGCGGTCGTTGACGCCAGCGGAGTCACCCACAACACCACGCTCGCCCTGGCGGGAGCCAGCGCCGTCGCGGCCGCGGTCAGCGCGGGGGTCGGGGGCGCAAGCCTCGACGACGCGATCGATGCGGGATTGTCAGCAGCGCGCCTCGGCAGGAATCACGGCAGTTGGGTGGCCGGGGCCGACGTGGGCGCGAGGATCGAGGCGGCCTTGGCCGGCGTCGGCGGCCTGGGGGAGGACGAGCTGCTCCGATTCATCCGCAGCGTGGTCGGCACCAGCGTGGCCACACAAGAATCTGTGCCCGCCGCTTTCGCGCTTCTGCGAGCGGCAGACGACGGCGGCGCCTGGCACGCATGTCTTCTTGCAGCGTCGCTGGGCGGAGACAGCGACACCATCGCTGCCATCACAGGGGCGATCGCGGGCTCATGCCAGGGAATCGGTGCCTTTCCGAAGGAGGCGTTAGACGTGGTGAAAACCGTCAACAGCCTCGAGCTCGAGCCGCTGTCCGAGCAATTGCTTCTGCTTCGAACAGAGTTTGGCCGTGGCTACGCGGCGCGCGGCTCCTTGAAATGACCCACCCGCGGACTCGAAGGCTTGTCTGTGTCGGCAGCGCAGTCGTTGACATCGTGATGAAGGTGCCGGCACTTCCCGAGCCCGGTGGAGACGTAGTCGCGGGCTCCTCGAGGTTGGCCGTCGGCGGCGCATTCAACGTGATGGCGGCGGCGCGAGATCAAGGCGCGACAGTGACCTACGCGGGGAGCCATGGGACAGGTCCCTTTGGCGACATGGTGCGGTCCTCTCTGCTGGAGCTCGGCATCGAGATGATCGCGCCCCGGGCAACAGGTCTCGACACCGGGTTCTCGATCACCTTTGTCACGGGGGACGGCGAGCGAACTTTCGCGACGTCTCCCGGCGCCGAGGCAAGGATGACGTCGCAAGCCCTGGACTCGATTCCAATCTCGCCCGACGACCTCGTCTACGTCTCGGGATATGGCCTTGCGTATCCCGAGTCCGGGCCGGCGCTTGCCGGCTGGTTGCCCCGTCTCGAGGATGGTGTCACGGTGGTGGTGGACCCAGGTCCCCTCGTCGCCGAAATTCCGCGGTCCGTCCTCCGCGCCGCCGCCGACCGCTGCAACTGGTGGACCTGCAACGAACGCGAAGCTCGCCTCATGACGGGGGCTGCCATTCGCAACGACTCCATCCGCGCCCTGGCCGAGCTTGCAGGTCGGGACGGCGTTTTGGTGCGCCTCGGACGTGACGGTTGCTTGCTGCTCGTGCGCGGTCGCGACATCCAGCAATTGCCTGCGCCATCCCTCGAGGTCGCGGACACCACCGGAGCAGGCGACGCGCACACGGGAAGCTTCATGGCCGCGCTTGCGGTCGGCGCGAGCCCTCTTGATGCAGTTCGTCGGGCCAATGTGGCCGCCGCCACGGCGGTCGGTAAGCGCGCCTGAGGCGAAGCATCGGCGATCGAGATCTAGTTTCGGGTCTGGGCGGCGCCGAGGAGTGCGGTCACGCTTTCGTTGTAATCGCTGAGGTCTGGCCGCGCCAACCGCAGCACCAGGTGACGTGCTCCCGCGGCACGGTACGCCGCAAACCATTCGGCAGCCGATTCCAGGGTCCCGGCATGACAGGCCATTGTCCTGGCCATGACCTCGGCGGGGGCCCCGTAGTACGCGCCGATGTAGCCATCGAGCTGCCTGGCGGCGTCGTCGGGAGTGTCGGAGATGGCGACCGTGAGATACGCGGCCGTAGCCACACCGTCCGGATCGCGGCCGGCCTGTTCCGCTCCTTCACGCACCGCGCGAAGACCTGATTCATAGTCAGCCGGAGTTGGGCTCAGGGGAAGCCAGCCATCGAAGATTGACCCGGCCAGGCGCAGCATGCGAGGACCACCTCCACCCAACCAGATCGGAGGACCGTCCGCGCGCGTTGGTCGCGGATTCAATTCGATGCCGGGCTCTTCATTCCGCCATAAACGCCTGCAACGCTCGACTGCGGTGAGCATGTCGCCGACCCGTCGGTCGCTCGGAACACCCAATGCCTTTAGCTCTGCATGCGTGCCCGGGAGCTCGGCGCCGGGACCGATTCCCAAAATGACCCGGCCCTCGGCCAGACGGTCAAGTGTGGCGACCGCATGCGCCATTGAGATGGGGTGCCGAAGCAGCGGCAAAAGAACTGCCGTGCCGAGCGCGACGCGTTTTGTCGCGCCGGCCACAGCGGCCAGTAGGGTTAACGGCTCTCCACGAGGACGCGCTAGCAGCGAGTCTCCGACCCAGACTGAGTCATATCCGGAGTTTTCCGCCCGCCGCGCTGCGTCGATGACAAACGCGAGGTCACTCTCCCTCCACAGGAGGACCTCGCGAGATGGCAGCAGAAGGCCAGTTCCCGGTGGTTGCTTCGCCGTGCTATTCAGACCCTTCATCATCGCGGCTTCGTGGATCCGCGGCACCCTGGACCCAGCGTCGGCGCCAGCGCGCGTCTCTTTACCGGTCTCTGGTGCTGCACTATGCTCCAGCAGGTGAAGGTGGGCGTCCATGCGCGACACCGCCACGATGAGGAGCTGGCGACCATCTTCGAGACGGCCGCCCAACTCGCCGCCGAGCTCGACGTCGAGACCGTGCTCCAGGCAATCGTCGAGCGGGCGCGCAGCCTGATCGGTACCGATCTCGCATACATCACGCTACTTGACAGCGAAGCCGGCTGCGTTCGGATGCGGGTCGCAGCTGGCAACCGCACCCCCGAGTTCATGGCGATAGTCCTGCCGCTCGGCGCGGGCCTAGGGGGCAGGGTTGCTCGCGATGTACGGCCGATTTACACCAGCGACTACCTCAATGAGCCGTCATTCGCCCACGAGCCCGCCGTCGACCAGGCCGTCCGTGCTGAGGGCATCCGATCCATCCTCGGTGTCCCGCTGATCGGACGGCGCGGGACCATCGGCGTCCTGTACGTGGCGAACCGCCAGGTCAACACGTTTGCCGAGCCGGACCTGGAACTTCTTGCAGCACTCGCTCACCACGCAGCTCTTGCGCTGGAAAACGCGCGTCTATATGAGGAGGCCGTGGCCGCGGCCCATTCGAGCGAGGTTGCCAAGGCCGTTGCGGAGACTCTCTACAAAGATCTGCTGCTCGTCAACGAGCTGCACGAGGCGCTCACCGATGTTCTCCTCGCGGGAGAGGGCGTTAGCGGTGTTGCACGGTCGCTGGCGGGCACTCTCAATCTCGGCATCGTCATCACCGACCGGTCGCATTTCGTGCTGGCCCAAGCCAACCCGCCCGGCATCGAGCCTGTCGCCGTCGACGATCGCGGCTGCCTCACTCAAGGCTTGATCGGACATGCAGACGTCCGCGCCGCGATCGTTCGATCGAGCTCCGACTACAAGGCCACGCCACTGGACGCTTTCAACTGGATCCTGTGCCCGGTCGCCACCAGGGAGGAGCTTCTCGGCTACATCTGGGCCATGCTGCCGGCCGGTCGTGAGGCGACCGACGTTGTGCGCACAGCGATCGAGCAGGCGGCTCGCGCGGTGGCCCTCGAGATGCTTCGTAACCGTGCGGCCCTGGAGACCGAGTCCCGGCTCCGGCGAGAATTCTTGGATGACCTGATGAACGAGCATCCCGTTCCGATTGACGTGCTCCGTCATCGGGCTCGCCAGGCTTGGCAATCGTTCTCCGTACCCCACCGCCCGTTCATCGGTCGAATCGCCTCTGCTCCTGAAGTGACCAACTCGCTGGAGCGGGCCCGAGAAGCCATCGCGGACGTCCGGCCGGGAGATTTCGTTTCAATCTACGGGGATCGCCTCATCGGTTTGCTGCCGGTCGCCGATCCCGAGGAGGCGCATCATCAGCTGGACCGCGTCACAGCAGCTCTGGAAAGGAACGGAATCAAGGCCAACCTGGTTGTCGGCGGCATCTGCAACAACCTCGACGAGGACCGACGGGTGATCAGGAAAGCCAGAGAGCTGCAGGACCTTCTCTTCTCACCGTCGATGGATCGAGTCCTGTGGCTCGAGCAGCTCGAGGTTCTAACTGCGTTGTTCGAACCGTCTGGTGGCGCCCGCCTTCAGATGTTCGTCGACAGCGCGCTGGCTCCCGTCCTCAGGTTGGACCACGGTCAGTGCGCGACGCTCCTGAAGACCCTGGATCTCTACTACCAATGCTTCGGCAACCGGGCTGAAACTGCCCGCAAGCTGGGCGTCCACATCAACACGCTGTACCACCGTCTCGAGCGACTGACCGAATTGTTTGGGTCGCTCGACGACCCTGTCCGGGCGGTGCCGCTGCAGGTCGCCATCCTCGCCCGGTCGATGAATCGAGAGCTGTAGGAATCCTCTAACCCGGGCTGCAAATTCGGTAGGTTTCGACCCTTTCCTTCCCGCGCCTGCGCGCCTACGATCCGCGCCATAAACGGAGGCGGCACAGGGAGGGTCGCGCAGCTGTTCGAGGGCTACCGCGGGCGCAAAATCGACGAGATCGAGCGGGACTTCAAGTGGAGCATCCCGGTTCGCTACAACCTCGGCGTCGACTGCAGCGACCGGCAGGCGGCTCGGAAGCCGGCTCTGATTCACGAGAAGCTTGATGGCGCAATCGAGCGATACACATTTGGCGAGCTCGCCCAGCTGTCCAACCGCTTCGCCAACGGGCTGAAAGCCGCCGGCATCGCCCAAGGCGACCGCGTCGCCATCGTCCTGCCCCAGCTCCCCGCCACCGTGATCGCCCATCTCGCCGTCTACAAATTGGGCGCCGTAGCGGTGCCGATGTCGACCCTCTTCGGTCCAGATGCCTTCGAGATGCGGCTCCGTGACTCGGGCACCAAGCTGATCGTCACCGATGAGGCGACCCTGCCCCGCATCGAGGAGATCGCCGATCGGTTGCCGAGCCTGGAGCGTTTCGCGTTGACAGGCGGCTCGTCGGGCGCGCGTCCTTCCATGTCAGTGGAGAAGATGCTCGCCGGCGGAGCGCCCGACTTCGCTGCCGTGTCAACAAAATCCGATGACCCGGCACTTCTGATCTACACGAGCGGAACCACCGGCGGCCCCAAGGGTGCGCTGCACGGGCACCGCATCCTCTTCGGCCATCTGCCCGGCTTTGAGTTGTCCCATGACTTTTTCCCACAGGGTGACGACCTCTTCTGGACGCCGGCCGACTGGGCCTGGATCGGCGGTCTGATGGACGCCCTGTTTCCTGCACTTCATCACGGACGCTGCACCTTCAGCATGGAGTCGACGGGTGCCTTCGACCCGGAGCGCGCCATGAGCCGAATGGCGAAGCATGCGGTTCGGAACACGTTTCTTCCCCCGACGGCGTTGAAGATGATGCGGCAGGCTGATGCCAGGCCGCCTGGTGACCTCCGGCTGCGCACGATCATGAGCGGCGGAGAAGCGCTCGGCGAGGAGATGCTTGACTGGGTCAGGGACCGCCTCGGCGTCACGGTCAACGAGATCTATGGCCAGACCGAGTGCAACTACGTGGTCGGCAACTCGTCGACGCTCTATCCGGTCAAACCTGGAAGCATGGGCAAGGGATATCCCGGCCACCGGGTATCGGTCGTCGACGAGCTCGGCGAACCGGCTGACAGGGACGCGCTCGGTGAGATCGCGGTCCAGCGGCCCGATCCGGTGATGTTCCTCGGTTACTGGCAGAACCCCGAGGCGACGAGGGAGAAGTACATCGGTGACTGGCTCCTGACCGGAGATCTGGCCCGGGTCGATGACGAGGGGTACCTCCATTTCACCGGGCGGAAGGACGACGTCATCAACTCCGCGGGCTATCGGATCGGTCCAACCGAGATCGAAAGCACCCTCATCAAGCATCCCGCCGTAGCCATGGCAGCCGTCATCGGTGTACCGGATCAGATCCGGGGGGAGGTGGTCAAGGCGTACATCACAACCAAGCAGGGCATCGAGGGGGACGGCCGGCTCGCGACCGACATCCAGGCCTTCGTCAAGACGCGCCTGGCCGCCTACGAGTACCCGCGTGAGGTGGAGTTCATCGACCAGATGCCACTGACGACGACCGGCAAGATCCGGCGCAACGAGCTCCGGGCCCGACATCAAGAGAAGGTCGGGAC
>VBGV01000191.1 GCA_005880755.1 Chloroflexota bacterium | reverse complement strand
GGACCGAGTCGACAAGGCGCTCCTTGTCGTTCTTGGTCATGGTCATGGCCGTGGAGCGGAAGTACTCCTCGGCCAGCTCGAGGATCTTTTCCCGGACGCCGGCCTTGTTGCTCGAGTCGATCTCGTCGGCGAACTTCTCGATCAGCTTGGCGTGGATCTGCACCTTGGCCGCCGTGAATGCGGGCGACAGGTCGCCGCCGACCGCCGAGCGGGAGCCGGCCGCCGGCGCGGGGGGCGCGGTGGCGGCCGGCTGCGCTACCGGGATCGCAGCCTGCGGGGTGTAGGTCGAGGCGCCCGGAAGGGTGGCGGTGGCGGCGGGACCGTTGCCCGTCGACCCCGCCGGCGGAACCGTCTGGTTCTGCTTGACCCTATCGAGGAGCCCCATCCGATCTCACGTTTAAAGGGCGGTGAAGTGGAACTTCGCGTCGACCTGCTTCTGGCTCACACCCCCGGCCGCGGTGATCGTCAGACACGCCGGGTCTGGGTCGGTCGGCGCCGTTCCATAGTCCTTATAGGACAGAAGCGTGTACCGCACGGTGGTGTTGCCGAGGAACCATGTGAGGTACTCGGCGTCACACTGCGTGACCTCGACGGTCAGACTCGACGTGATCCCACTCTGAGGGCCGCCAGTCGAAGTCGTGGTACCGCCTCCGGACGCCGGCTGAACACCGGCCGATGCAGGTCCGAGCCCAATGATGCGGAGGTTGGTGAACACCGTCTTGCTGATCACCTTGGTCGGCCCCGTCTGCTGCCCTGTCGACGTGCTGAAGGTGGTCAGGCTCGCCGAAACGATCACCGCGATGTAGTCGCCGACGCTGATGTGACCGGCGACGCCTTGCTGTTCGCCCGTGGGAATGGTCATCGCGACAAAGCCCTTGGCGAGTGGCAGGTAGGCCGGGGCCGCGCCGGAGGGCACCAGGTTGATGTCCTTGGCGAGCATGTCGGAAGTGATGACCGTGCCCTTGGTGATGTTGATCTCCGAGATCAAGGACAGGACGTTGTTGACGTTGTCGTAGGTGTTGGCGAGAGTCGCGTTGCCAGCCACCGACATCTTCGCCGTCTCCAGGTCGGCCGCTGTGATCTGGTGACGCAATGGGATCGATTGCTTCGCGATCACGACCGTGTTGCTCGGCCCGCCGAGGCCGGCACCGCCGGTCGCCCCTCCGATGAGGAAGACGCCTCCGAAAGCAAGAACGGCCAACAGAAGTCCGACGATGATGAACAGACGACCTCCGCCGGGACGGGGTCTGGTAGCAGCAGGTGCGACGGCCAAGACTAAGTCACCTCCGATGGAATCCTCAAGAGTGGCGACATTGTAACCATGCGAACCGCGATCTTCTCCCTACTTCGCTGTAAAGAAGAGAGCCCCTCGGCGGGGCTCTCTGAAGGTGCTATTGACGTGGGTTTTACGCTCCGAGGGCTGCTACGACGTTAGAGAACACGTTCTTGATCTGGTTACCCATCGTAAGAAGGATCACGATGACCACGATTGAGACCAACACGAGGATCAGAGCGTACTCAACCATGCCCTGGCCTTCCTGACGAGTCGTGAGGCTGCGAAGCTTCATGTAAAGGCTCAACATTTCTGCGAATTCACCTCCTTTTTCCTGAACTACAGGCTTCTGACCTGCTTGACGCCGCCCGGTCCGAGTTCTTGCGGGCACCGGGTCCTCTCGCGGTCGAGGATGGTACTCATCGGTCCCGGGCAGGTCAATTCAATAAGCCAAAACGCTGGTTTCGGCTCTCCGGGTCGCACCCGGCTGATACCGTTGCGCCGGGAATGGCGGCCACCGGCGTCGCAGACCATGTGCAAAGGCGCTCGGCGGCCTACTGGGGGGACCTGGTTTTCAGCCGCCTCCTCCCCTCCCTCTTCTTCTCGCTCTTCCTCGCCCGGCAGCTGATCCTGCTGGCCGGCGGGGTCCACGGCATCCACCAGCCGTCCGACGCCCTGTTCCTGGCCCAGCAGCTGCTGGCGCTGGCCTACTTCACCATGCTGGTGGTCCTCTACGCGGTCCGGCTCCCTCAGCGCGGCACCGACCACCGTCTGGCCGTGATCTTTATCGCCTTCAGCGGCACGTTCGCGGCCATCAGCGCCAGCTTCCTGCCCGGCGGATCCCGCCGCGAGGGCCTGATCCTCTTCGGCGACCTCCTCGCCACGGCGGGGCTCGCCTACTCGGTCTGGGGCCTGGCGTACCTGCGGCGGTCGTTTTCGATCATCCCCGAGGCCCGGCGGCTGGTCACGGGCGGTCCGTACTCGCTGAGCCGCCACCCCGTCTACCTCGGCGAGGTCGCGACCGCCTTGGGCATCAACATCGCCACGGGCGGGTGGCTGAGCGCGCTGGCGATCGTCTACTTCGTCGTCTGTGAGCTGCTGCGCATCGGGTGGGAGGAGCGCATCCTAGCCCAGGCCTTCCCGGCCGAGTACCCGGCATATGCAAGACGCGTCCCCCGCTACCTACCGAACCCCTTCCGTCGTAGCTGACGGCTTGCGGCTGACCGAGCGCCTCTCGGCTCGGACGCTGCTGCTCGGCGGCGTGCTGACCGTGATCCTCGTTCTGCTCATAGGCGTGGAGCAGGACCCCGACTTCTGGTGGCACCTGCGAATCGGCCGGTGGATGGTCGAGCACGGGCGCCTTCCGAGCCAGGACCTGTTCAC
The DNA here is from genome assembly GCA_005880755.1 of Chloroflexota bacterium. Classification (GTDB taxonomy): domain Bacteria; phylum Chloroflexota; class Dormibacteria; order Dormibacterales; family Dormibacteraceae; genus 40CM-4-65-16. Next base: position 11,995 of record VBGV01000191.1, on the reverse strand, counting down.
CTACACGGTGTCGAGCCATGTCTGGACCGACCACGAGTACCTGACCGAGATCCTGATGTGGCTCACGTACAGCACGATCGGACTGACGGCCCTGTGCATCGCGTTCGGCCTTTTGACCTGGGCTGGTTTCTGGCTGATCTACATGCAGGTGCGTCGCCAGCCGTTTGTATTCATCGGCGTCGGGCTCGCGATCGCCGCGGTTGCAGGCTCGCCGATCTGGGGCCCTCGCGCGCAGATGATCACCTTCGCCCTCAGCTGCCTCGAGCTCTACTGGCTGCAGGGCTACCTTGCGGGGCGCAGCCGTGCGCTCAACCTCTTCCCTCTCGTCATGGTGCTGTGGGCGAACCTCCACGGGGGCTGGGTCATCGGTTTCGTCTGGCTTGGCGTGGCGCTGGTCGCGGAGCTGATGAGCTGGGCCTGGGACCAGGACAACCCTGCCCACCGGATGCACGTCAGGCGCCTGGCGGTGATCGGCCTCGCCTCGGCGGTCGCCGTCGCCGCCACCCCGCATTTCCTGAGCCTCTACCCCTATCCGTTCCAGACCCAGGGCAGCGAGGCCCAGCAGAGGCTGATCGTGGAGTGGGCGTCACCCAACTTCCACGACCTGTTCCTACGGCCGTTCGAGGCGATGGTGTTCCTCGTGATCGCCGGCTTCGCGCTTCGCCGGCCGACTCTCTACCAGTTTCTCCTCACCGCAGCCGCGCTTTTTCTCGCCCTCCAGTCGGTGCGGAACGTCGCGCTGTTCGTGGCGGCCGCGACGCCGGTGATGATCACCACGTACGGCGAGTGGTGGAAGGAGTTCGCTGCGGCGCGCAAGTGGACTTACGACCTGCCTCCGCGCAGGCTGTTCGCGGTCATCACCGCGGTCGTGCTCATCTTCATCGCGCTGATCACGACGCTTCGAGTCGCGAACAACGTGAGCCCTGCTCACCAGCAGAGCATGGACGCCGAGTCGTACCCGGTCGCCGCGGCGGACTGGCTGGCCGCCCATCCCGACGTCGGCACGCGGATGTACAACCAGTACGGCTGGGGCGGTTACCTGGCGAATCGCTTCTACCCCGATCAGAACCGGCGGGTGTTCATCTTCGGTGAGGCCGCGTTGATGGGCGACCAGCTCCTCAACGAATATCAGGACGTGCAGACGCTGCGCCCGGACTGGAAGCAGGTCCTCGACAGGTACGGCGTCGATTACATCGTCTACAACAAGGACGCGGCGCTCTCGAATGTGCTCGCGACTCAACCCGAGTGGACGCTGGTCTACCAGGATCGTGTCGCGGTCATCTACGTCAGAAAATCTTCCAGATCTTGAAGTTCGGGGTGTCGTAGGCCGGAGGTCCCAACGCGGCAGGCGGAGGGGACTGGAGGTCCGAGGTCCAGACCACGTAGCGGATCTGGTTTTCGCTGACGAACTGCTCGATGTCCGCCTGGCCGGTCAGGACGCGGAGCGCCGTCTGCGTCTTGTTGATGTAGTCGAACGTCTCGTCGTAGTGGCCGACGTAGACGGTGTCCGAGCTGTAGGCGGGGATGTACAGCCCGACGCCAGGCATGGCCAGGACACGGCCCGACGGCTTCGAGCCGAGCCAGTTGAGGCCGTCGTATTCAGCGGTCGTGACCGTGTACTGCGGCTGCCCCGCCACGGCCAGCGGGGCGAGGACGAGGAACGCGCTGCCGATCGCGGCGAAAGCCACATAAGAGAAAGGAATGAGCCGGCGGGCCCGGAGGCTGCGCAGCCGCGGCAGGATCGCGTCGTACAGGCCGCGGGCGGCCAGCACGGCGAGCGGCAGGTACAGGCCGTCGAAGAAACGTCGTCGCAGGTCGCCGGCCGGATTCGGCAGGTAAAGGATCGCTGCGAGAAGAACGAGCCAGGCGAGGAGGAACAGGTCTTCGCGGCTCCGTCGCCGAAAGGCACCTGGCAAGCCGGCCACGGCCAGCAGCAGCTGCGGCGCCAACGCCATGAGCAGGCTGATCGTCTCCGGCGCCACGGCGTTCTTGGAGTGGAACGTCCACCGTTCGACCTGGGGGTTACCGACGAAAGCCAGATAGGAATAAAGGACGTAGGGCGCCGGAACCGCAAACGCGAGAGCAGCGGCGGCCCAACCACGTGGGCGCGCCGGGCGCAAGAACAGGGCCAGCGCCGTGGCGCCTCCCATCAGGATTGGCATCTGGGGATGGATCGACGCTTGGCCCAACCAAGCCAGTCCGGCGAGCAGGCCAAGCGTCAAGCTTCCGCGCTGGATCGCCTTCAAAGTGAGGGCGACGCCGAATGCGGCGAAGACGCCTGACCAGGCGAAATGAGGCAGAGCGAGGACCGAGTAGAACGCGCTGAGCTCTGGCATTCGCAAGTCCAGGCCCTCGGTCTGGTTGCCGAAGACCACCGGATGGCCGAGCGCCCAGATCGCGAGACCAAGACCCAGGCCGAACGCGAGAAAGAAAAGCGCGAAGATGCGCGCCGCGCGGTCCTGGATGAAGTGACAGATGAAGAGCCACGCACCCGCCATCAGCGCGAGAGCTCCCAGGACCCGCGCCAGGTGAAACGCCAGGATCAGCGGCAAGTGCGTGACCGCCGCCAGGTGACCGAGGACGATCCAGAACATGAAGAGGTAGGCCGGCGGGCTCTGCTCGGTCGTATATCGGTTCTCCCAGGCCCACGCACCTTCCCAGCCCTCGCGCATCTTGGCGAGGTAGGTCGTTGCGTCGTCCCAGAGATAGAAGAAGCCGACGAAGACATGCCCCGATGGCTGTACGGCGTATGCGTAGAGATACGGAATCGCCGTCACGACCGCGAGTGCCAGACCCGTGAGGAGGGGAAGGCGCCATTCTGCGAGGGCGGAGTTGCTTTCCTCGCCCCTCACCCCGGCCCTCTCCCCTGGGGGGAGAGTGGTGTCTGCCATGGTTTTCATCGGCTCATGCTCAGACGGAGAACCGTCCAGAGGGCGCGGCGGATCTCACCCTGCGAAACCTTAGAGGCCCCGGCGATCCGGTCCTCGAAGCGAATCGGCACCTCGACCACCGGATAGCCGAGGCGCACAGCCCGGTGCACCATCTCGATCTGGAAGGAGTAGCCCTGCGAGACGATGCCGTCGAGGTCGATGCTCGACAGCAGCTCGCGGGTATAGCAGCGAAAGCCCGAGGTGCAGTCGCGCACCTGCAGGCCGAGCAGCGTGCGGCAGTAGACGTTGGCGCCCCAGGACAGCAGCAGCCGGTGCGCCGGCCATCCGACGATCTGGCCGCCGCGCATGTAGCGCGACCCCACGGCCAGTCCGCCGGAACCGCGCGCCGCATCCACGATCGCTTCGAGGTCTTGCGAACGGTGCGAGCCGTCCGCATCCATCTCCACGAGAAGCGCCGAACCTTCCGCGAGCCCGATCCGGAATGCGTCTTCGTACGCGCTGCCAAGACCCAGCTTGCGTTCCCGGTGGAGGACCCGGACCCCGCTGTCTGACGCCGCGAGGCCGTCCGCGATCTCGCCGGTCCCGTCTGGCGAGGCGTCGTCGACGATCAGCACGTCATGGCCCAGGTGCCGAACGCCGGCGACGACGCGCTCGAGGTTGTCACGCTCGTTGAAGGTCGGCAGCACCACGAGCACCTCTGTCGGCCGTGCCTTCCGTTCCGTCAGCTTGCGCTGGGCGCTCATCCGCGCAGCCTGAGCCGGATGACGTGTTTGAGCATGTCGAGCGAGCTGCGCACGGGGCTCACCTTGGTCGGCGCCGAGTTGCGCCACACAACCGGCACCTCTGCGATTTTCACGCCCTGCTTGCGTGCGCGGTAAAGCACCTCGGGGTCGAAACCGAAACCATCGGTGACGAGGCCGGCGAAGACGCTGTGCGCCACATCAGCGCGAAACAGCTTGAAGCCGCACTGCGTGTCCCAGATGCCAGGCAGCAACACGGCCTGGACGATGAGGTTGAAGGCTTTGCCCATCAGCACGCGGTAGACCGGCTGCGAGATCTCGACGCGCGAGGCACGCAGCGCCCGCGAGCCGATGGCCACGCCGGCGCCGTCGCGGAGCGCCGCCTGGAGCTTTTCCAGCTCTTCGATCGGGGTCGAGAGGTCGGCGTCTGTGATCAGGACCTCGTCTCCCTTCGCCGCCTCCACGCCGACGGCCAGCGCGCGCCCTTTGCCGCGGTTGTGCGGCAGTCCCTCGACCCGGACCGCGGAGTGTCGCTCTGCGGCGGCGTCCATGATCATGCGCGTCCCGTCGGCGCTGCCATCATCGACCAGGATCAGTTCGTAGGGGGTGCTCCTGGCGTCTAGATAGCGCTCGATCTGCTCGATCGTGCGCGGGAGGCGCTGCTCCTCGTTGAAGCAGGGGACGACGATGCTGAGCACGGCTCGCGATCATAGGTGCCCGAGCTGGGGATCCGCTGCAGATTCGCGGCCTCGACGGCCGGACTCAAGGCAAGGGTGGCGCCGTAAGGAGCGCATCCGTTGATGCGCGACGCGGCGGCGCCGGGCCCCTTAACGCAGACTTCAGCGCCGACCGGGGTCCCCGCGAAATCGCAGATTTCGTGGGGTGGTCTTGCGCCCGGCCGTCTAGGCCGTCGAAGATGCAAGGATCATCCAGCTCCGGCACCTATGACTTGGCTGAACTGAGAACCTTGACTGCGTAGATCGGAAGCACGGCCATACGTCGGATGCGCCACGGCTGGCGGACGAGTCGGAAGAGCCACTCGAGGCCGGCCTTTCGCATCCAAGCCGGGGCGCGCGGAACACGGCCCGTCAGGAAGTCGAAGGCCCCACCCACGCCGATCGCCACGGCGACCCCGAGCCGGTTGCGGAGCCGGTCGATCCACAGCTCCTGCGCCGGGGCACCAAATGCGACCAGCAAGAGCTGCGAGCCGTGCTCGTGGATCAGCTTCAGCGTCTCGGCCTCCTGCGCCGGCTCCGGTCCGCCGGAGTGCGACGCGACCTCCAGCGTGGGATTGGCCAGGCGGAGCGTGGCCGCAAGCTCGCCTGCCACGCCGGGCGCGGCGCCCAGGAGAAACAGCCGGAACCCGCGTCGCGCGCACATCGCGGCCAGCGGCTGGATCAGGTCCACGCCCGACACCGTTTCGCGCAGGGCGCAGCCCTGGCGGCGGGCCGCCCACACCACGCCCATCCCGTCAGGAAGGCACAGCCCGGCCGATTCGAGCACCCGGGCAAACTCGCGATCCCGCTGCGCGCGCATCACGAACTCGGGATTCACCGTCGCCACCAGGTGGATTCCGCCTTCGTCGGCGAATTGCTCGATTCGTCCCAGCGTCGCGCCCATGCCGAGGCAGTCGACCCTGACGCCGAGGATCCGAGCTTCCGTCAAGCGTCCTGTCGGTAGTGGTGTTCGGGATAGACGGCGAGTGGCTCCACGTCGACGTTGACGATCGGGACCGACGGCATGCTGCCGCCCAGATTGTCCATGAATTCCTGCATCGACTCGCCCCCACCGACACGGACCCGGCCCCATTCATAGCGATCGAGAACGCTGTGCCCGATTGAGGTCCGTGTCGTCACCGCCGTGTCATAGCCGGCCTGCCTCAGCGCCTGGATCGTCTGCGAGGTGAACTTCCCGGACGGGTACGCGAAGTCGACCACCGAGTGGCCGAGCAGGTGCTCCAGCCACTGCTTCGACTGCACCACCTCAGCCATGGTCGACCCGAACGAGGTGCGGCTGAGGTCGGCGTGGCTGACCGTGTGCGACGCGATCTCGATTCCCCCGCGGTCCATCTCGATGAGCTGGGCACGCGTCACGTACTCCGCGCGGTCCACAAAGCCTGTGACGATGTAGGCGACGGCGGTGAAACCGTGGGCCTGGAGGATCGGGAACGCCGTCGTATACAGGTCCCGGTAGCCGTCGTCCACGGTGATCACGATCGGCCGCGACGGTAGGGCCTCAGCCCCGGAGAAATACGCGCGGAGCTGGTGAAACGTCACCGTGTGGAAGCCGCTCGCGTGAAGCCAGTCCATCTGCTTCTGAAAATCCTCGGGCGCGACCGACAGCTTGAATCCGAGCATGTCTGAGCGCCTCGACGGGGGCCTGCGGACGTAGTGGTACATCAGGATCGGCAGGCTTACAGACGGAGCGCCGAGCGGCACGACCCGGCTTCGCCGGACGAAGTACTCGCGGCCGCCGGTGTCGGCCTGGGCTACGACGATGGGGCTGATCGGGAGGCTCACCGCGGGCGCGGGGGCCACCGCCGCCACCACGGTCTGGCGCATGTCGTCGGCCTGGAGCAGGTAAACAGTGGCCAGGAGCAATGTCGCCGCCGTCGAGACGCGGCCGATGGCATGCCCCACGGCCGTTAGCTTAAGGTCGTTCGAGGAATGGTTGGGGAGAGAAAGCAGGCGACGGTCGCCGTCGACATCAACCCTGCGACGCGATCCGTCGTCACCGGCACCGAGCTCTTCACCCACGAGGTGTGCTCCCGGCTCCCGGCGGCGGCGCCCGAGTTTCGCTGGCGCTTCTTCGCCTCGCGGCCCCGAGCCGGGCTCGGCGTTGACGTGGTCGTGCTTCCGTTCCGCCGCATGTGGTCCCAGGTGCGCCTTCCCGTCGCGCTGGCCAACGAGCGTCCGGACCTCTTGTTCGTGCCCGCCCACGCCATCCCGTTCGCATTCGCGGGGAAGGTGCTGACCGTGGTCCACGACCTCGCGTTCGAGCGGCACCCCGATGCTTATGGATTGGCGGACCGTGCCTACCTGAGTCTCAGCACGCGGTGGGCGGTGGCGCGCTCGCGCCTCCTGATCGCCGTCTCCGAATCCACCAAGCAGGACCTGGTCGACATGTACGGTGTGGCGCCGGACCGGGTGCGGGTGGTGCCCCTAGGGATCAGCCCGCCGGTGGTCGCTCCGGCGCCTGTCTCACGGCTGACCGAGCTGGGTCTGAACGGGAACTTCGTGCTCCAGGTCGGGCGGGTGGAAGCGCGCAAGAACCAGGCCGCGGCGCTCGCGGCGGTCGAGCGCCTGGACGGTGTAACCCTCGTCATCGCCGGCCCCGAGCGGGACGGCGGTCTCTCAGAAAAGCTTCGCAACTCCACCCACTGTCGCGTCCTCGGCCTGGTCGACCAGCCGATGCTCGAGCTGCTTTACAAGCATGCGGGCGCGGTTGTGGTGCCGAGCCTGTACGAGGGATTCGGCCTCCCGGTGCTGGAGGCCATGGCGCGAGGCAAGGTCGTCGTGGCCGCCAAGTCGTCGTCGCTGCCGGAGGTCGGTGGAGAAGCCGCGCTGTACTTCCACGACTCGGCCGACTCCGACCATCTCGCTCACGTGCTCGAGGTCGCGCTGGGCGACCAGGCGCTGCGCGCCAGGATGGCTCGCGCCGCGCGCGATCGGGCGGCGAAGTTCACCTGGGACAGGACCGCGGCAGGCGTGGCCGCGGTCGTCAGGGAGCTGGCCTGAACCTGGTCACGATCGGGAGCCGATCGCATCGTCGATTGCCCGCCACGTCATCCGCGCAGACCGTGACCAGCTGAACTCTGCGGCACGCAGGATCCCGCGATGGCGTAGGTCGGCGGCGAGATCGGTGTCAGACAACACCCGCTCCAGCTCCTTGCGCCACGCGTCGGGCTGGTCGGCCGGCACGACCAGGGCGGCGCCGTCCACGACCTCGGGCAAGCTCGATCGGTCGGAGACGACCACCGGTGTTCCGCAGGCCATCGCCTCGAGCGGCGGCAGCCCAAATCCTTCGTACCACGCGGGGTGGGCCAGGATCCGGGCCAGGTTGTAGATCGCCGGGAGCTCGTCCGGGTCGACCGAGTCGAGGTGATGGAGCCGTGGACCCAGCCTCGCCATCTTCTCTTTGACCGGCTCATACAGCCAGCCCCACGACCCCACCACGACGAGGTCGGGGCGGTCGCGCATCATCGCCCAGGCGTCGAGCAGCGTTTCGAGGTTCTTGCGCGGCTGAACGGTGCCGACGAAAAGGATGAAGCGTTCCGGCAGCTTGAGACGCGCGCGCGCGTCCGCTCGCTCTTCCGCGCTCATGGGGCGCATCTTTGGCGACACTCCATGCGGCACCACCTGGATTCGCGCTCGGTCGATCCCGAAGATCTCGACGATGTCGTTCGCGGTGTTCTCCGAAACTGCGATCACCCGATCCGCTCGGAGCACCGATCGCGGAACCACGAGTCGGGTGCTCAGAGGCTGGCGACCGGGAAACCATCGTGGATTGCGATAGATCGCGAGGTCGTGCACGGTGATGACCGAAGCACAGCCCACGTTGCCGAGCGGCAGCGCACCGGCGGGACCGAAGTAGGCCTCCGGTTTGAGCTCCCGGATCTGCGCCGGCCACTGCAGGTGGCGCCCGAGGAGCCGTGTTCGCGGCACCAACCGGTAGGTCGCGTTGGGCACGTGCACCCACGCGCTTCTGGGGCCAAAAACCGTGAGCCTGGCATCGGGGCGATCCACCGCGAGGGCGTGCACGATCTCGGTCGTGTACACGCCGACGCCCGCGCGGGGCCGCTCGAGCCCCGACCCATCGACGACCACCTTCAAGCCGGTCAAGACGGAGGGGCCGGGCGGGAGCTCCGCATCAGCGGAGGTAGGACTGATTCCGCTTGAGCACTTCGAAGCTTTCCAGCGCCAGGCCCGTACCCCGCACGACAGACGTCTGCGGTTCGTCCGCCACGACGGCCGGAATCCCGGTGTGCATCGAGATGTACCGGTCGATCCCACGGAGCTGCGCCCCGCCACCCGACAGCACGATGCCGCGATCGAAGATGTCAGCGGCCAGCTCCGGCGGCGTCTCCTCAAGCACGTCGCGCACCGCGCCGACAATGAGGCGCAGCGGCTCATGGATCGCCTCGACGATGTCGTTGGACGAGACGTCGACGTTCCGCGGCAGTCCGGTGACAAGGTCGCGGCCGCGCACCTCCGCGAACAGCGGCTGCTTCATCGACACGGCTGAGCCCGCCGCGATCTTCGCCTCTTCGGCCGTCCGTTCGCCGATCAGCAGGTTGTGCTTGCGCTTCATGTAAGTCGCGATGGCGTCGTCGATCCGATTCCCACCCACCCGAATCGAGTGGGCGACCACCATGCCTGACAGCGAGATGACCGCGATCTCCGTCGTCCCGCCACCGATGTCACACACCGCGTTGCCCCGCGGTTCGGCGATCGGAAGGCCGGCGCCGATCGCGGCGGCAAGCGGCTCGTCGATGAGCCATGCCTGCCGCGCACCCGCCGAGATCGCGGCCTCGGTCACGGCGCGGCGCTCGACTGACGTGACCCCTGAAGGGACGCAGATCATGATCTCGGGCTTGAAGAGCCGTTGGCGGCCCTGCACCTTGCCGATCAGGTGGTGCAGCATGCCTTCGGTCACGACGAAGTCGGCGATCACTCCCTCGCGCATCGGCCGCACGATCTGGATCGACTCTGGCGCGCGCCCGACCATCTCGAACGCCTGCCTTCCCACCGCCAGGATGCGCGTCCCGTCGCGATTCAACGCGACCAGCGATGGCTCGTTGACCACGATGCCCTCGCCTTTGACGTAGATAAGTACAGTCGAGGTGCCGAGGTCGATCCCGATCTTCCGGGAGAGAATCGACATCACTCGTAAGTCTGGTGGCCGCCCGACGATTCGGGATCCATGCTGACGCTCTTGATCCGCGCTCCGACCGACGCCAGCTTGCCGAGCATGTCCTCGTAACCGCGGTCCAGGTGCCAGGCGTTGCGCAGAAGGCTCTCGCCCTCGGCGCACAGCGCGGCGATCACGAGGGCAGCGCCGGACCGAATGTCGGGAATCGCGACCTCGGTCCCACGCAGGCGACAGGGTCCGTGGACGAAGGCGTGCAGCCTTCCCTCGACCGTGATGCCCGCGCCCATCTTGGCCAGCTCGCGCACGTGCTGGAAGCGATTCTCGTGCACATACTCGGAGATGACGCTCTCCCCTTCCGCCTGCGTCATCAGGGCCATGTACTGCGCCTGGAGGTCGGTGGGGAAGCCTGGAAAGGTCCAGGTCGACATGTCGATCGGATTGATCGGCGTGCCCGACTGGCGTCCGACGCGAAACCATCCGTCGCCTGCCTCGACGTGCGCTCCCGCCTGCTCGAGCTTGAGCAGCATGACCTGGAGGTCCTGCGGCCGGCTGCACTCGATCCGCAGCTCCCCGCCCGCGGCGGCGACCGCGATCGCGTACGTGCCCGCCTCGAGATAATCGGCCACGACCGTGTGCTCCGCGCCGCCGAGCTCTGTGACGCCGTCGACGATCAAGAGCTCGGTGCCGATGCCTTCGATCCGTGCGCCCATCTTGGTCAGGAGATTGCATAGGTCCTGCACGTGAGGCTCGCGGGCGGCGTTGAAGATCTCAGTGCGGCCCTGAGCCGTGACCGCCGCGAGCAGGATGTTCTCGGTCCCGGTCACGGTCGGCAGGTCGAACACGATGCGGTCCCCGCGCAGTCGCCCGGCGGTGGCGACGAGCTCGTCCTTGGTTTCATTGATGTGCGCGCCCATCTGGCGCAGGCCGCGAAGGTGCTGCTCGACCCGCCGCGCGCCGATGTCGTCGCCTCCCGGTCGTGGCACCCGCGCCTTGCCGAAACGCGCGAGCAATGCCCCGAGCAAGACGATGGTGGCCCGCATCCGGCGCCCAAGCTGGTCGGGGACGTCGCTTCGCACCGCCGCGCTGGTATTCAGCACGATGCTGCCTTCCCCCTCGGACCGCCCGCCGAGCTCGCGCACGATCTCGGCCATGACCGTCGTGTCGGTCACACGCGGCACGTTGTGCAGGGTCACCCGCTCAGAGGTCAGCAGAGCGGTGGCCATCTCGGGCAGGGCGGCGTTCTTGGAGCCGCTCACGCAGATGTCGCCCTTCAGCCGCGCACCGCCTGTGATGCGCAGCGCCCGGTCACGCCCTTCCATCAGGGCCTAAAAGTACAGGTACTCGGACACCTAGCCGCGACGGGTTCGGGCCAGGCGCAGCCTCGCTTCCGCCATGGCGAGCGCGTTCTGGAACTCGGTCTCCTCGGCGGACGTGAGGGTGCCCGCGAGCTTTTCTTGGGCGCGCCGCCGCGCCTCCTCAGCGCCTGCGACCGAGATCTCTTCGGCGTGCTCCGCCACGTCGGCGAGAACTGTCACGCGCTCGGGCAACACCTCCAAAAAGCCGCCACCCACGAACAGCGTCTGCTCAGGGCCACCGATCGTTTCCTTGATGCGCAGGGCGCCCGGTTTGAGGATGGTCATGAGCGGCGCGTGCCGCGCGAGCACGCCGAGCTCACCCTCTGCCCCGGTCGCGATGATGAACTCGACGTCGCCCTCGAACAGGCTGCGTTCGACGCTTACCACACGCAGGGGAAACTTCATTCCTTCTTCTTCATCGCTTCGGCCTGCGCGCGAGCCTCGTCGATAGTGCCCACCATGTAGAAGGCCTGCTCCGGCAGATCGTCGTGCTTACCCTCGAGGATCTCTTTGAAGCCGCGGACCGTCTCGCTCACTGGCACGTACTTGCCTTCGCGACCGGTGAACCGCTGGGCGACGCTGAAGGGCTGCGAGAGAAAGCGCTGCACCTTGCGCGCCCTCGACACCGCCTCCTTGTCGTCTTCCGACAGCTCCTCCATACCGAGGATGGCGATGATGTCCTGCAGGTCCTTGTAGCGCTGCATGATCTTCTTCACGCCCTGGGCGGCGTCGTAATGATCCTGGCCGACGATGGCAGGCTCCACGAACCGGCTCGACGATCCGAGCGGGTCGACCGCCGGATAGATCCCGATCTCGACGAGCGAGCGTTCCAGACGAAGCGTCGCGCCGAGGTGGGCGAACACCGTCTGGATGGCGGGGTCGGTGTAGTCGTCGGCCGGCACATACACCGCCTGCACCGACGTGATCGAGCCCTTCCGAGTCGACGTGATCCGTTCCTGGAGCTCGCCCATCTCCGAGGCCAGCGTCGGCTGGTAGCCGACCGCCGACGGCATGCGTCCGAGAAGCGCGGACACCTCCGAGCCGGCGAGGAGATAGCGGAAGATGTTGTCGACGAAGAACAACGTGTCCGCGCCCTCTTCGTCGCGGAAGTATTCGGCCATGGTCAAACCCGTCAGCC
>VBGV01000369.1 GCA_005880755.1 Chloroflexota bacterium | reverse complement strand
CGGCGGGCGGGTCACGTTCCTCGACTTCGGCCTCACCAAGCTGTTCAGCGAGCAGGACCTGGCGCCGCTCATCGACGCGGTCAGGTTCCTGGTCTTCGAGAAGGACTACGAGGCCTTCCGGGCCGCGCTCGAGCAGGCCGGGTTCCTGCGGGCCGGCGCGCCGGTCGCGACCGATGTCGTCGTCGACCGCTTCGGGCAGTTCTACGGCACCGTGCTGCAGGACGCGCCGATGACGATCACGCCCGCCTACAGCTCGGCGATCGTGCGGAGGTTCTTCGACGCGCGCGGCCCGCTGGCGCCGTACTCGGACGTACCGCGGGCCTACGTGATCATGCAGCGCATCAACCTTGGCCTTTACGCGCTGCTCGGGAGCCTGAACGCCACGGCCAACTGGCGGCGCATCGCGGAGGAGATCTGGCCGTTTCGGAACGGCCCGCCCTCGACGCCGATCGGCGAGGCGGAGGCCGGCTGGGAAGCGATGAGGCGTGCAAACCTTCTCAAAAAGTGATAAAGATTTAAGTAGCTGCAGGCTTAAATTCAGCGTCTGCTGGGGGATTTGTACATGGCGAATACCGTGAGTTCGGCTGCCTTGTCGCTCTCGCCTGAGGAACGTCGTAAACAGATGATGCGGGCGGTGGTGGCGAGCACCGTCGGCACCTCGATCGAGTGGTACGACTACTTCCTTTACGGGACGATGACCGCCCTGGTCTTCGCCAAGCTCTTTTTTCCGAAGGTGGACCCTATCACCGGCGTCACGGATGCCTTCGCGATCTACTTCATTGGTTTTGCCGCGCGTCCGGTCGGGGCCTGGCTGTTCGGGACATATGGGGACCGGATCGGCCGCAAGGCGACCCTGATCGCGACCCTGCTGCTCATGGGAATCGCGACCTTTCTGATCGGCGTTCTGCCTACGCACGCTCAGATCGGCGTATGGGCGGCGGTCATCCTGACCGCGCTGCGGCTCTGCCAGGGCCTCGGCGTGGGCGGTGAGTGGGGCGGCTCGGTGCTCATGTCGATGGAGTGGGGCAGCCAGAAGCGCAAGGGCTTCCTGGGCAGCTGGCCGCAGTTCGGGGTCCCGGTGGGTCTCTTCCTGGCCACAGTCGTGACCCTGATCACCCAGAACCTCACTGGCGCGTCGTTCCTGACCTGGGGCTGGAGGATTCCGTTCCTGCTCAGCATCATCCTGGTCGGTGTCGGCCTGTACATCCGGCTCGGCATTCTCGAGACGCCGGTGTTCCAGGCGCTGATGGCGGAAAAGCGCGTCGAGCCGCGGCCTGTAAGGGAGGTTGTCCGCCGGAACTGGAGGGAGATCATCCTCAGCGCGCTGCTTCGGCTTCCGGAGCAGGCCCCCTTTTACCTCTTCACCACCTTTGTCTACACCTTCGGGACGGTCCTGAAGTTCCAGCGTTCCTTCCTGTTGACCGCAGTCGTGGCCGCATCGCTGGTTTCTTTTGTGACGATCCCGTTGTTCGGTCATCTCTCCGACGTCATCGGTCGCAAGAGGATGTACATGATCGGGATCGCCACGATGGCGGTCTGGGGTTTCGTCTACTTCGGCCTCTACGCGACCGCTATCGCGGGAGTGGTTTTCGTCGTCATCGCACTGTCCTTGATCCCGCATGACATGCAGTACGGTCCGCAGGCGTCGCTCATCGCGGAGAGCTTTACCGGGCGCCTGCGCTACAGCGGCGCATCGCTCGGCTACCAGCTCGCTTCGGTGATCGCCGGTGGTCCGGCCCCTCTCATCGCCACTCAGATCTGGGCGCGCACGCACAATGCGTACTGGATCAGCGCCTACATCCTGGGGTGCTGCGTCGTGGGCTTCGCCGCGGTCGCGGCGTTGAGAGATCGGTCGGCGCTCGACCACACGCGCGAGTACGAGGAGCAGGAAACCGTGGAGGCGGAAGGATTCAGGCGCCGGGCCATGGGCTAGCCAGGCTCGCCAGGGGCGCCGCGTCAGCGGCGCCCTTTTTTTGCGTCGAGGAAGCGCGACCGGTCTTGCGTTAACGCAATGAGGGAGTGCGCGCGCTCACGATCGTCAACCTGTCGCTCTGGTCGGTGCTCTTCGTCGCGTGGGTCCCATACACGGCTCGGGTGGGGTGGGCGGACCCGATCAGCTCCGAGGTCAGGTGGATCCTCGCGACGACGGCGGTCCTGATGGTCATGCTCGGATTCTTGAGGGTGAGAAGGCACCGCCCCGTCCTGGGCTAGAGTGTCCGCATCCCCGACCAGCCGCAAGATCCCGAGCTAGTCCTGCTCTTCGACGGGACTTGAGGCG
>VBGV01000190.1 GCA_005880755.1 Chloroflexota bacterium | reverse complement strand
GCCACCTGGTACTGGGAATAAGTGCCGCGGTACTCGATCAGCCGGCCCGAGTCGAGATGCAGCACACGCGTGATCGACGCGTCGAGGAGAACGAGGTCGTGGCTGACCACGATCACCGCGCCGCGGTAATCGCGCAGGAAGCCCATCAGCCATGACTTGGCGTTGCTGTCGAGGTGGTTGGTCGGCTCGTCGAGCAGCAGCAGGTCGGCGTCGGCGAACAGGACGCGTGCCAGCTCGACCCGCCGGCGCTCGCCGCCGGACAGCACGCCGAGCGGTAGGTCGACCCGATCGAGCCGCAAGCCCAGGCCGGATGCGATCCGTCGTGCATCCGACTCGCTCGAGTAGCCGCCGTCGTGCCGGTATCGCTCCTCCGCCGCGGAATACCGCTCGATGCTCTCGGGTGAGTGGTCGTGCTCGAGGACCAGATGCAGCTCGGCGAGACGCGCAGCCGCGCGGTCGAGACCCCGCCCGGACAGGATGTGCGAGAGCGCCGTGTTCGCAGCCTCCGCGCGCGGACGGGGATTTTGCGGCACGTAGCCGAGCGTCCCGCGGCGCAGCACAAGCCCGCCGGCGGCGTCGTCCTCGCCGGCCAGGACCTTGAGCAGGCTCGTCTTGCCCGCGCCGTTGCGACCAACCAGGCCGACTTTGTCCCCGGCGGCGACCGTGAACCCGGCGTCGGACAGCACGCGACGCGCGGCGACGTCGATGGCGAGACCACGGACCTGGAGCACGACGGCATGTTACGTGCCGCACCACGAGACGTTCTGTCACACATCAAACGCCCAGGAGGCCGTTCCAAATGAAAAGGGTCCTCGTCGTCATCGCGATAGTCGTGGCGGCTGCCGCCTGTGGCGGCGGAGGCGGAACCGCCAGCTCAACATCGTCCGGCGGCGTCCAGAAGGCGCCGGCTGGCAACGGCGGCGCCGCCGACGCGGGCCAGCCGACCAAGAGCACCGGCGGGCAGAACGGAACCTCGGTGCCCGGCACCACCGTCCCGGCCCTCCAGGGCCCACCCGTCATCCGGCAGGCGCAGCTGAGCGTCACCGTCGGCTCAGGCACCTTCGATTCCAAGCTCGCGCAGGTCCGCAACCTCGTCGAGCTGCAGGGCGGCTACATCGCCGGCACCGACGCCCAGGCGAGCCCCGGCAGTCAGACTCAGGACAGCCAGATCCGGACGGGCATCATCAACTTCATGGTCCCGGCCGCGCATTTCGACGCCGCGATCGACGAGCTGGCCAAGGTCGGCAAGGTCCAGAGCGAGCACATCACCGGCACCGACGTCGGCGCGCAGTACGTCGATCTCCGTGCGCGGCTGGCCAACGCCGAAGCTCAGCGGAACGCGATGCTCGCGCTGCTGACGAAGGCGCAGAACATCAACGACATCATCGCGGTCCAGAACCAGATCGGCCAGATCACGGCCCAGATCGAACAGCTCAAGGGCCAGATCAAGTACCTCGACGACAACACGTCGTTCAGCTCGATCAGCGTGACGATGACGGAGTCGGGGGCTCCGGTTCGCACCGCCCCGGCCGACAGCTGGGGATTCGCCACCGCGCTCAACGACGCCGCGCACAATTTCGTGACCACGATCAACTACGTCGTCACCGGCCTGGGGGCGATCGGTCCGTTCCTCGTCCTCGTGGTCCTGGGTTTCCTTCTCCTCCGCTGGCGCCGCGTGCCTCTGCCCTGGCGCGCATAACTCCGAATCTGGAGCGGCCCGGGATGCAATTCCGGACCGCTCCAGTAACCTGCAGCGGTAATGCCCAAAGCATGGTTCGCTGTCGCGGCGGTCGCGGTTCGCGCGATGGCGTGCAATGTGTTTACCTAGGCCGCCGATGACGCCGGACGAGACGGCCGCCCAGGCCCAGGCTGAAGTCGTCGAGCTGCCGGCTGCCTCGAGGGCGACCGATATCGCGCTGAACGAGCTGGAGCTCGTGTACGCATTCATCTATGCGCGCGTCGGCAACCGGGCCGACGCCGAGGACCTGACGCAGCAGGTGGCCTTGAAAGCGATCCCGAGGCTGCGTCAAAACGCCGCGGCCAGCTCCATCCGCGGCTACCTCTTCGCCACGGCGCGTTCGGTCCTGGGCGGGTTCTGGAGCACGCGCCTGGGGCTCTCCGAGGCCGAGCTGCGCGAGGACCTCCTGCTGGCCCCTCCGACCGATCCGCCTTCCGAGGAGGGCACCGAGACCGTGCAAAGGATCCTGGTCGAGCTCTCCGACAACTACCGGCGCGTCCTCGAGCTCCGTTTCCTGCATGGGTATTCATTGAAGGAAGTGGCAAAGGAGATGAACTCGACCGTGGGCGCCATCAAGGTGATGCAGCTGCGCGCACTGCGCGCGGCAGCCAAGGTGCGGCCCGAATGAACGGCAAGCGAGAGAACCGCGTCGAGAAGATCGTCTCGGACCTCCTGCGAGGCCGCCGTCTCAAGCTTCGCGGCGGGGACGCGGAGGAGAAGGCCGCGATCACGACGGCGGCCAGGCTGGCCGGCGCCCGGCAGGGTCCGCAGCGTATGCAGCCCGCGTTTCGCAAGCGGCTGGCGCGGGCGCTCGAACAGCCCCAGGGCGAAGGATGGGTCACGCGGCGAGCCGCGCTCGTGGCCGGACTCGGCCTGGCCGCGGGGGCAGCCGCCGGCGGGTTTGCCAGCCGCGCTTTCGAGCCACAGCCGGTCCACGCCAGCGATCCGATCCGACCTTCGAATGGGCGTTGGATCGACGTCGCCGCGATGGGCGACCTCGTTGAGGGCCAGGGCAAACGCGTCACTGCCGGCGGTGTCGGCGCCTTTCTCTTCCGCCACGGAGACGAAGTCACGGCCGTCTCGTCCATCTGCTCCCACCTGCCCTGCGAGCTGTGGTGGGATGGCGGACACAGCCATCTCGTGTGCCCGTGCCATCCCGCAACCTTCGCGGCGGATGGCCACCCATCGGATCCTTACCGCCACAGCGCGCTCAACAAGGTGTATGTGCGCGTCGTCGGGGGCCGCGTCGAGGTGCTGGGGACCAAATGAACGTCCGCGCGCACAAGTCGAAGCAGCTTGCGCTGGATCGCTGCCTGCAGCTCCTCGAGGAGGCGCAGGTCAGGGGTCAGAGCCGCGTCGACGGTCCGCTCGGCGTTGCGCTGCGGCAATACCTCGAACGCGCCGGCGTGATCGTCGAGCACCGCCTCGAGGGCCGGCGCATCGACCGCGTGTTGGATGACGTATTCGGAATGCAGGCGCAACTCCTCGGCCAGGAGCCGGAGGATTCGCGGCACCACAACGGGGCCTGAAACAGGCTCCAAGTTATGATCATCGTTCGTGACTACATCCTTCAGTTCGTCGCGGTCTTTTCTCCTCACGTCTGAGTCGGTAACCGAGGGACATCCCGACAAGGTTTGCGACCAGGTCTCGGACGCCGTCCTGGATGGAATGCTTGCCCAAGACCCGCACGCGCGCGTCGCGTGCGAGACGGCGATCACCAAAGGCCTGTGCGTGGTCATCGGTGAGGTCACGACGCACGCCGACCTCGACATCCAGCGCACGATCCGCGACACGATCCGCTCCATCGGCTACAACGACGAGCAGATCGGCTTTGACGCCGACCACGCGCTGATCCAGGTCTACCTGAAGGAGCAGTCGCCCGACATCGCGGCCGGCGTGAACCACTCGCTCGAAGAGCGCGAGGGAATTCAAGAGGACGATCCCTTCGAGCTGCAGGGCGCGGGAGACCAGGGCATGATGATCGGCTTCGCGTGCCGCGAGACCCCCGAGCTCATGCCGCTTACGATCTCGCTCGCCAACCGGCTGGCCAAGAAGCTGGCCGAGACGCGGAAGAACGGATCGTTGCCATTCCTGCGGCCGGACGGCAAGACGCAGGTCACGGTCGAGTACGAGCTCGGACGGCCCAAGCGCATCGAGGCCATCGTGGTCTCGACGCACCACGCCGCGAGCGCGACGCAGAAGGAAATCAGCGACGGAGTGCGTGAGCTCGTGATCAACCCGGTGCTGAAAGGCCAGGTCGTCGATGCCGCGACCAAGATCATGGTCAACCCCAGTGGTCACTTCGTGGTCGGCGGCCCCGCGGCGGACGCGGGTCTGACCGGACGCAAGATCATCGTTGACACGTACGGCGGCGTCGCCCGGCACGGCGGCGGCGCGTTCAGCGGTAAAGACCCGAGCAAGGTGGACCGGTCGGCTGCATATGCCGCGCGACACGTGGCCAAGAACCTGGTTGCGGCCGGGCTCGCCGAGCGCTGCGAGGTACAGGTTTCGTACGCCATCGGGCGGGCGCATCCGACCTCGATCGCGGTGGAGACGTTCGGCACCGGGGCCAAGTCCGAGGAAGAGCTGCTGGACCTGATCCGTCGCCACTTCGATCTGCGGCCGGGCGCCATCATCGCGAACATGGACCTGCTGCGGCCGATCTACCGGCAGACGGCCGCCTACGGGCACTTCGGCCGCGATGACCTGGGCGTGCCGTGGGAGATCACGAACAGGGTCGACGCGCTGCGCGCGGACGCCGCCGTGGCGGCACGTCAGAGCTAACCCACGCTGAACCGTCTTCGTGTCCGGGACACGCTGACGGAGCGGAAAGTGTCCATCTCACCGGCGCCTCGCAAGCCGGTGACCCTCTACGTCTGCGGCGTGACGCCTTATGACTCCGGGCACATGGGCCACGCGTTCACGTTTTCCATGTTCGACGTGCTGGTGAGATTTCTCGAGGCCAACGGGCAGCGCGTGAAGTACGTGCAGAACATCACGGACGTCGACGATCCGCTGTTCGAGCGAGCGCGGCGCGAAGGGGTCGACTGGCGCGAGCTCGCCGGGCGCGAGACCCAGGTCCACATCCGGGACATGACAGTCCTGGGCTGGCGGCAACCCGACGTCATGCCGCGCGTCTCCGACGAGATCAAGCAGATCCTCGCGGCGGCGTCGAAGCTGCACTCGCTCGGCTTTGCGTATCGCACGAATGCGCTGTACTTCGACGTCAGCAAGTACCGGGGTTACGGACGGCTGTCGCATCTCACGCGGCGCTCCATGCTGCGCAAGCTTCGGCACGAGGACCTGCTCGGCGTCGTGGGGCCGGAGGCCAAGCAAGACCCGCTCGACTTTGCCCTGTGGCGTGGCTCGCGACCAGACGAGCCCGCGTGGCCCTCGAAGTTTGGCGACGGGCGGCCGGGCTGGCACATCGAGTGCACGGCGATGGCGATGCATTACCTGGGCCAGCAGATCGACATTCACGGCGGAGGGCGGGACCTCCAGTTCAGCCATCACGAGTCCGAGCGCGCGCAATCCGAGTCGCTCACCGGCAAGAAGCCGTTCGCGCGGGCCTGGGTGCACACCGGATTGGTGCGCTACGAAGGCCACAAGATGAGCAAGTCCCGCGGCAACCTGGTCAAGGTCAGCCAGGCGCTGCAGCGGGCGCCGGCGGCTGCCGTCCGGCTCTACCTGGTCTCACACCGCTACGGCCGTGACTGGACTTTTGAATGGAAGGGGCTAACACGGTCGGCCAGGTTCATCGAGCGGATGCGCAAATTCCTGGCCGACGATGCGCGGTTTGCGCACGACGGACCGCGGCCGGCGCCTGGTCGCAAGCTGATGGCGGAGTTCAACGCCGCGCTGGCCGACGACCTCGATACCCCGCGTGCGGTGCGGGTCCTGCGGGCGGCGGTGCGCCAGGGCGATGCGCCGGCGGTGCGGGCGATGCAGGAAGTGCTGCTCGGCTCAGCAGCTCTGAGCTAGCCGACCTCGAGCGGAGCGCCGCAGTTCGGGCACTCCATGTTCGCGTCCAGCTGGACCATCGTCTCGCAGACCGGGCAGAGGATGGCCGTGGGTGCGGTGGAGGCTTCGTCCTCGCGGGCCTCGGCCTCCATCGCGGCGGGCACCTCGCCGAGGTCCACAGCCGGCGCACCGCAATTGAGGCACACGTAGCCCGGTTGCGTCAGGCGATAGTCCTGGTACTCGCCCGCCGCGTCGATCTCGACCTCGGCGAACAGGGCGCGAAACAAGCTGCCGCCGCAGCGGTTCGAACAGATGAGCATCATCGCCACTAGAGACTACCGGGCCCCGGTCAGCCCCTCCGGCGCCTGCGGCGCCACCTCCCCACACGGTGGGGAGGCGTTTCTTCTTTATCCCAATCTCCGGCGAAGCGTTGCCGTCCCGGCCGCGATCAGGACGATGCAGAATCCCGCGACCACCCCCGCGTCGAGCTGCAGTGACGACCACGTCAGGTCGGCGCCCTTGACCATGATGTCGCGCATCCCGTTCACCGCGTAGGTGAGGGGGAGCACGTCGGACAGGTACTGCAGCGCCTTCGGTTCGGTCGAGACGGGGAAGATGATTCCTGACAGCAGCATCTGCGGCACCACGACGAGCGGGATGAACTGGACCGCCTGAAACTCCGAGCGCGCGAACATGCTCAGGAAGATGCCCAGGTTGACGGCGGCGATCGCCATGAGCGCCTCCATGCCGAAGATCAGCAGCACGCTGCCCTGGTTTTGAATCTTCAGGACCGCAAGCGAGAAGATCAGCACCTCTGCCGCCTGGACGAGCGCGATCACCGTGAAGCCGAGCATGTAGCCGAGGACGATCTCGCCGCGACGCAACGGGCTTGCCATCAAGCGTTCCAGCGTGCCCTGGGACCGCTCGTTCAGGAACGAGACGATCGTGATCACGAAAACGAGAAAGAACACGACCAGGCCGACGAACGCCGCGCCGAAGTAATCGAGCGTGTCGTAGCTCTTGCCGCCGTAGAGGTATTTGATCTGCGGCTGGAAGTTGACGTTACGACCCGCCACCTGGGACGCGAGCGTGATCATCGCCTGCTGCAGCGCCTGAAGGACAGGTGCATCCACCCCCGGCTGCGAGCCTTCGAGGTGGACCTCGGGCGCGACGTTGCCGCTCTGCGCCTGCCGGCTGAAATCGGAAGGCAGCACGATATAGGCGACGAGAGAACCGTCCTTGAGCTTGGCATCGCCGTCCGCGGCGCTGATGTCGGTGGTCGTGATGCGGCTCGAATGCCGGAGCGCATCCGCCACCATGACGCCCAACGGACCTGAATCCTCGTTGGCGATACCGACCGACGGCGAGCTGGTCGAACCGCGCATCAGGTAGCCGAGCAGGCCCAGGATGACGATCGGCGCGACGAAGAGAAGCGCAAGCGTCCTGCGGTCGCGCCGGAATCCCTGCAGCAGCCGACGAGTGATCGCGCGGACCCGGTGGCCGCTCATGACTCTTTCCTCCCCGCCAGCGCCAGGAATGCTTCTTCGAGATTTTGCGAGCCTCCCTGCGCACGGATGTCGGCGGGCGAGCCTTCCGCCAGCAGCCGGCCGTACTGGATGAGGCCCAATCGCTGGCAGCGGTCGGCCTCGTCCATGACGTGGCTCGACACGATGATGGTCGTGCCGTTGGCCGCCATCCGGCGGAAGGACTCCCAGAACTGCACGCGCAGCTGGGGGTCAATGCCGACCGTCGGCTCGTCGAGGAGGAGGAGCTCGGGCCGGTGCACCAGCGCGCACGCAAGCGAGCAGCGCTGGCGCAGACCTCCGCTCAGCGTCGCGACCACCGAGGCGCGTCGGTCGTAGAGCTCGACGAGCTCGAGCGCGTCCTTGACGCCTTCATCCGCGCCGTTGATCGCCGCGAAGAAGCTGACGTTCTCCTCCACCGACAGCGCCGGATAGAGCGCTGCCTGCTGTGTCATGTATCCGATGTGACGCAGGACGCCGACGTTGGGCATTCGCTGCCCCAGCACGGTGACCGTTCCCGCATGCGCCGCGAGCAGACCGCAGATGAGGCGAATCAGGGTGGTCTTGCCGGCGCCGTTCGGGCCGAGCAGGCCGTAGATCTCGCCCTGCCGCACGCGCAGGTTCACGCCGTTCAAGGCCTTGAAGGCGCCGAACGATTTGGATACGCCTTCGACGTCGACCGCGTAGGAATCAGTCATGTCCCTCCTCCGTTACGGCCATGGCGCGGAGCCAGGCCTCGGCCAGCAGCGTGACGGCGGTTTCGCCGTCGACGTCCAGGCCGAGCACTCGCTCCGCAAGCGGCCTGGTCAGGATGTGAAAGAGGATCGGTCCGATGAACGCCTGGAGCGCCAGCAGCGGATGCATCACCCGCAAGGTTCCCGCCGCCATCTGTCCTGTCACGTAGACGACCAGGAGGCCGACCACTTTGGTGATGGCTGCCGACGCGGCCTCCTCGGTCTCGGGCGCGAGCCCGCTCACCTCGAAGAACAAAGCCCGCATCAAACCCACACGACTTTCGCCGCCGGAGAACACCGCTCGATAGGCGGTGCGGGCGACCTCTGGCATCAGCTCGGCCGGCGGCGCTTCGTGCCTGGAGGTCAGCAGCCGGCTGATGGGCTCGAGTGGGGAGTAGGAGGCGATCAGGTCGGTGAGCAGCGCTGCCTTGCCCGGAACCAGGCGGTACAGCGTGGCGCGCGAAACGCCGGCCCGATCGGCGAGCTCGTCCATGGACAGCCGGCCGAGTCCGTCGGCCCCAACCATCTCCACGGCGGCGCTTAGGATCCGATCCCGGGCGCCTGGTTCCGGAGCGACCTCCAGCGCCTCGAACAGGGCATCGCGCGACTGAAAGTGGCGGTAGAAGCTCGCGCGCGACGTGCCCGCCGCGGCGGCAAAGTCGGCCACCGTCGGCTGGCCGCCCATGGCGATCACCACCCGGGCAGACTTCAAAATCCGGTCCCGCACGTTGAACCGACACTAGACAAGATGTCGCATCTTGTCAAGTATCAGTCCGGAACGTGGCTGAGCCCAACTCGTTGCGTTATCGTCCATCGGACCAGATGGAGGCCGTCGCCACGCCTGTTGAAGCGAAGTCAGCGCCAACTGACGCTGCGCCCCAGGCGGCGAAGGGGTCGCGAGGAGGCCGGCGCCTGCTCGCCGCCGCGCTCCTGGTCGCACTGCTCATGGCGGTGGCCGGGGGCGCTTTCGCCTTCGCCAACGCATCCCTGAGCAGCAGGTACAGCCCAGGGCGGGCCTTGCTCGATTACTTCGCCGCCCAGAAGCGGGGTGACGCCGCCGGGA
>VBGV01000368.1 GCA_005880755.1 Chloroflexota bacterium | reverse complement strand
CCCCTCACGCAGGCCGACGACCGCATCCTGCGAGCCGCCGACGACCTTTCGGCGGTGGCCGAATGGGGGCTTCCGCTGGCGGACCGGATCAACGACTGGGTGTACCAGTCGATGACGTATCGATACGAGGTGACCGGGGTCCGAACCACTGCGGCCGCCGCGCTCGAGCTCGGCGCTGGCGTGTGCCAGGACTACGCCCACGTGATGCTGGCGTTGTGCCGCGCGTGTGGGCTCCCCTCGCGATACGTGTCCGGCCACCTCCTCGGCCAGGGTGGCACGCACGCCTGGGTCGAGGTGATTTTGCCGACGAATGACGGGTCGGGCGACGCGATCGCCCACGCGTTCGATCCGACCCACGCGAGCCGCGGCGGGCTGGGTTACGTGACGGTGGCGGTAGGCGCCGATTACTCGGACGTGGCGCCGACCTCGGGCACCTACGTTTCCGGCGCCCGAGGTCGGCTGACCGCGACCAAGCGGGTTTCGCTGGTCGCGGTCGAATAGTCCGCCCCTCACCCCACATCCCTCTCCCCTGAGGGGAGAGGGTGCGAGGTCTGCTCCGACCGACTACATCGCCGGCGTGATCTCGTAGACGGTGATCTTGCCGCCCGACTGCACGATCGGGCAGCCCTTGGCCAGGTCCGCCGCCGCGTTCACCGAGTCGGCCTTGACGATCGAGTAGCCTGTCGCCGGCGGGTTGCCCACGGCGCCGTCGTGGACGGAGCCGCTGGAGACGTTCTTCGAGTGCTCGCTGAAGGGGTTGCCCGGGTCGACGACCTTGTCGCCGAGCTGCCCGAACCAGGCGCCCCAGGCGCCCATGATCTTCTCGCGCTCGGCCGGGGTGCTTCCCGCGCTGCCACCGGTGTACAGAAGTACGAAATTCGCCATCGAGATTCCTCCTTGAAATTGGGACTCAACCAGACGACGAACGTCACGGCCAGTTTTCGACACTCTTATGAAATTCACACCAGGTGGCCTATAAATCGCTTCGCATGGGCGGCTCAAGGGTCCTGGTGGTCGAGGACGATCCCCGACTTGCCTCTACTCTCGACCGCGTGCTGGCGGCCGAGGGCCACGACGTCGAGGTGGCTGCCGATGGCAACGATGCGCTCCACCGTGCGCGGGAGCGGCCGTTCGACCTGGTCGTGCTCGACATCATGCTTCCCGGCCTGGACGGCATCTCGGTCTGCAGGCGGTTGCGCTCGACCGGCTCGGTGCCGATCCTGCTCCTGACTGCGCTAGGCGGCACCGAGGAGCGGGTCCGTGGCCTTGATTCCGGCGCGGACGATTACCTCGTCAAGCCCTTCGCGTACGAGGAGCTGCTGGCGCGCGTCCGCGCGCTGCTTCGCCGCACGACCCCCGCCGGCCACCTCCGATTCGGCGACCTGCGCGTCGAGCCCGCCAGTCGCGCAGCGTGGCGTGGGGAGCGCGCGCTCGAGCTGACGCAGACCGAGTTCGACCTGCTCCAGCATTTTCTGCGCCATCCACGACACGTGCTGTCGCGGGAACAGCTCATCGACGCCGTGTGGAAGGGCGAGGCTGAAAGCGACAACGTCGTGGCCGTCTACGTCGGCTACCTGCGCCAGAAGCTGGGCCCGCCGCCGCTGCTGCACACGGTCCGCGGCGCCGGCTACGCGCTGCACGAATAGTGTCCCTGCGCGTCAGGCTCGCACTCTTCGGCGCCGGCGTGGTCGCCATCGCGCTGCTGGTGTTCGGTGTCCTTCTCTACCTGCTTCTCTCGCGCGGCGCGGTGACCAATCAGGACGACGCACTGCGCACACGGGCTCACGACGCGGCGGCATCGTTGTCGACCGATACAGCGCCACGGGCGCCGATTGCGCCCTCTGACCTCGTCAAGAGCGGAGACGTGTTCGTCGAGGTGATGGCACCCGACGGCACTGTGCTCTATTCGACCGGCGTCCTCAATGGATCGCCACCGGTTGCTTCGCGGTCGCTGCTCAGCCTGGCGCAGCAGCGCCAAGGGGCGTTCGCGACCCAAGGCCCTCTTCGCCTGTACGTGCTTCCGTACAGCGCCGGTTTTGTGATGACCGGTCAGTCGACGAACGTGGTGCAGTCAAACCTCTCGGGAATCGTCGTCTTTCTGACCATCTCAGCGGTCCCGGCGCTGATCGCTGCCCTCATCGCTTCATGGCTTGTCGCCGGCAGGGCGCTCGCGCCCCTCCAGGCGGTGGCCGTCGCCGCGGAAGACATCGGCCGGGCGCGGGACTTCGCCAAACGCCTGCCGTCACCGCGGAGTCGCGACGAGGTGGCGACCCTTGCGGCCAGCTTCAACGGGATGCTCAGCCGCCTGCAGGACGCGTTCGAGTCGCAGCGGCGATTTGTGGCCGACGCCTCCCATGAGCTCCGCACGCCACTGACGACCATCCAGGGCAACGCCGGCCTGCTGGCCCGCGGACCGTCGGTC
>VBGV01000189.1 GCA_005880755.1 Chloroflexota bacterium | reverse complement strand
CGAAGGCCCGACCGGAGCAGATCGTCCAGGTCGTCCACGGACAGGGCGGCGAACGAGTCCGGGTCAAACGGCGCGGTCGCGCCGCTGCGCAACCTCGCCATGAGCTCCTGCTCGAAGAGCCGCTGACCGGTCTCGTCGAGGACGCGCATCTCGCGGGGCGCGCCGACGAGATAGGCGAACTCGTCGAGCAGACGGGCGCAGACGCTGTGGAAGGTGCCGATCCAGGCTCCATCCAAAGCCTGCGCACCGAGATCCGGCCGGCGTGCGGACAGCTCGTTGGTGATCCGCAGGCGCAGCTCTTCGGCGGCCCGGTCGCTGAAGGTCACGGTGAGGATCTGATCGGGAGCTACCCCCTGCTCGACCAGCCAGCAGAACCGCTCCGTCGCGGTGAATGTCTTTCCGGTGCCGGGGCCGGCCGCGATGAGGAACGCGCCGAGCGGCCCGGCGTGAGCGGCGGCAGCCTGCTCAGCGCTCAACAGCGGCCCGCCGACGCGCGTCGCGCTCACTCCGGCGGCGCTCCGCCGTATGGGCACACGGCCGCGTGCGGACAGGAGCCGAACCGCGTCACGCAGGTCCCCGGGAGCTCCCGTGGCGCGGGCTCGAAATGCCCCGCCTTGATGCGCTCGATCGCGGTCGCGACCACGGTGCGGCTGCGCTGCAGGTCGTCCTCGGTCAGCGGCTTCTCGCGGTACTCCTTCAGCCCGGCCGGCCGGCCGACGCTGAAGATGTCCTGTCGCATGCCGCCCCATACCCAGTCCTTCGGGTACCAGAGCGACAGGAACCGGGGCTTGAAGCCGAGTGGTTTGCCCTCCTCGTCAAAACCGTCCTTGCACGCGAGGTAGTAGAGCGCGAGCTGCACGTCATACAGCTCAGGCCCGAAGTACATCTCGTAGGCGAAGCGCATCGGCTTGCCAGAACCGGTCTTGTAGTCGACGACCTCGACCTCGCCATCGCCTACGTCGTTGACGCGGTCGATCTTGCCGACCACCTCAGCGCCGTCGACCTGCAGGCGAAACCGCTTCTCGACCGCGAGCGTGCCGATGCGGCGGATGAACTGCATGCCGGTGATCGAGCGGATGTAGTTGCCGAGCAACGACCGGACCTGCTTCTCCTCGCGTTTGCGATCGAGCACGCCCTCCATGCGCGAGAGGTAGCCGTCGAGGTGCCGCTGGAGCGCCTCCTCGAGCCACTGCCGCTGCTGCTCGGCCTCGAGCGGACGCCACTCCTCCTCGTGCTCGTGAAAGTCCTGGAGCACCTCGTGCAGGAACCCGCCCCGCTCCATCGCCACCGAGCGGGGCTCGTCGACCAGTCCAGGATGGTGGTTGTACCAGTAGAGACGCGGGCACTTCAGGTAGTCGTTCAGCGTCGTCGGGCTGAAGTGGTCGATGCGCACCGACTCCGGGTTGCGGCCGGCGCCGTACGGCTCGAAGGGTTCGCCGGAATCGGGATCGGTGAGAAAGGCGACATCCAGGCCCAGACCTTCGGCGCGCGCGAGCGTCGCTTCGTTCAGCGCGGACGGATGCGACGCAAGGAGGACCTCGGCCTCTCGGCCCAGCAGGACGTCGGACGGTTGCAGTCGAGCCGAGGCCCGCGTCAGGTCGCGCGTCTGGCAGTCTGGCTCAGCCATCTCGAGGAACACGGAGCGACCCGCCTGGCGCAAATACGCATCCGCATAAGTCACATAAAGCCTTCCCCGCGCCCGGGTCATCGCGACGAAGGCGAGCCGCGCCTCCTCGGCGAGGTGGCCGTCGGGATCGGACGGCCACGACGGCATGAACCCGACCTTGAAGCGCTCCAGCCAGTCGCGGTCCTCCGCGTCGAGCAGCGGATGCGGCCTTGCATCCAACGGGAAGAGGCCATGAGCGAAACCGGCGCAGAAGACGACCTCGAATTCGAGTCCCTTGGCCTGGTGCACGGTCATGACCTGCACCGCGTCGCGGGTCCCGGATGCAGCCTCGGTGTCGTCCGCTGCCGCGGCCAGCAGGCTTTCGAGCGAGCCGGTGATGTCGGAGAGCAATGGCTTGGCACCATGCAGGCGCTCGTGCACCACCTCGATCGATTCCAGACCTTCGATCGCCGCGCGGAGGTCAGCGATGGCTTCGATCCTCCGGTCGACCGGCAGATCGAGGTCCAGCAGCCGGCGCATCGCTCCGTCCTCGATCAAGACGGAATAGGCGAGGCTCGCGAGGGGAAGCGTCGCGGCGCGCTTGAGGAGATGCTCACGCGTGACCATCGCCGCGTGGAGATTGTGGAGCTCGGCTTCGGTCAAGTACGGAAGGTAGTCGGGCTGCGAAGGCTCCTCCGAGGGGGGCTCGCCGCCCCACGGCAGTGGATAACGCTGCGGATCGCGCGCGGCAAGCACGTACATCAGCCGCCGCACGACGCGAAGCAGCGGGCGCGCACGCTCGTACGCATGGGCGCGAAGCCGGCTGACGGTTCGGGCCCCGACGCCACCCAGGCTCGAGGCGAGCGCGCTCTCGAACGCGTCTGAGCTGTCCGGGTTGCGGAGCGACTCGAGATATCCGATCAGGAAGCGAACCACCTCATTGCGCGAGGTCGCCGCCCAGCCGCGCACCTCATAAGGAAGATCGAGCGCCCGCAGCGCTTCTTCGAACGGCGCGCCAAGTGCGGTGGTGCTGCGCAGAACGATCGCGAAGTCGCGTAGGCGCATTTCCGGCCACTCGGCCTGGAGACGCTTGATCTCACGCGCGCAGAAGAAAGCCTCGTCGACCGGGTCGGCCTCGCGCGCCACCACCACCGCCGGCGTGCGATGCCGCGCCTCGGATCGCAGCATCCGAGGCGAGCGCCCGGGCTGGGTGGCGGACAGCAGGCGCTCACCCGCATCGAGCGCTTCCTGCGAGCAGCGGCGACACTCATCGAGGTGGCTGGTCGCGGCGCGATAGGTGTTCGCGAAATCGTGGCTGAGCAGGCGTGGCACAGTGCCGCGGAACCCGTAGATCGACTGGTCCGGGTCGCCAACCACGACCAGCCGCGGAGCCGACTCGGGCGGGGCGATGAGGCGCAGCAGCTCGAACTGCGCGGGGTCGACGTCCTGGAACTCGTCGACGAGGATCAACTGAAACTTCGCGCGCATCGCGTCGCGAAGCGCGGGACGCGACTGCAGCAGCTCGATCGTGCCCGAGATGAGGTCGCGAAAGTCGACCAACCGCGCCTCCCGCATGCGGTGCTGATACGCCTGGTAGACGGCGGCCAACACCTGCAGACGCTCACTCGCGCTCGCCTCGACCGCCAGCTGCAGCGCCGCGGGATGGACGAGGTTCTGCTTCATCAGCGCGACGAACGCGAGAAGATCGTGGGCGAACGCTTCGGATCGACGCACCCCGTCCAACGGCCCGAGCACGCCGGCGTCCATGTCGGTCAGGAGCTTGCGCATCACGATCCACTCCTGGAACCCGTTCACGAGGAGTCGCTCGCGGTCAGGTGCGTGGTCACGAAGCACGCGGGCACAGAAGCTGTGGAAGGTCGAGATCCAGGCCTCGCCGTAGTCGTCTTGCAGCCGCTCATCGATGCGGCGCGCGATCTCGCCCGCGGCGCCGGTGGAGAACGTGAGGACGAGGATCTGATCCCGACCGGCGATGCCCTCACGCACCGCCTGCTCGTACAGATCGACGAGTGCATGCGTCTTGCCGGTGCCCGGCCCGGCCAGCACGCGAAGTGGTCCTCTTATTTCATGGATGTCGAGTGGCAACAGGTCTCCAGGAGTGGCGCGGGCGACCTGATTATGCCGGTGCCCGTCTCCTGGAGTCAGCCCACGCTGTTAACGGCCACCATGCCGCGATGACCAGGGCCAGCAGCAGGGCGATCTCGAACCAGGGCCACTGCTTGAGGTGCGGGCTCACGCCCCTGAGGTACAGGTATGGGCTCGCGAGGACCCAGATCAAGGTCAGCGGAACCCGCCAGGCCAGTGCCGGACGCTCCTCCCACACCATCCAACCCGCTGCGGCGAGCATGCAGAGGTCGGATGCGTGCAGGTACGGCGAGATGACGAGCGACGCGATGATCGCCAGGGGGACAACGAGGCCCGGGGAACGTCGCATCCTGTATGCCGCGGCGAAGACCGCGCCGACGATGAGCACGCGCAGCACCGCCGCCAGGGGGCCTGTCGCCGACAGCGCGCCGTGCAACGTGAGGTCGTCCGCGCCTTTCGGCAGCGGCCCGCGCAGCTGCGTGACGTAGGCGGACATGCCGTCGACACCGACAGTGAGCAGAACGGCCAGCAGCACCGCGATCACGACCCCGGCCCAGGCCGCGAAGATGCGATAGCGCTGCGCGAACAGGAGAGCAAACGGCACCAGGATCGCCGTGTTCGGTTTGAGCAGGATCGCGGCGAGAGCGACACCGGCCAGGATTTCGCGCCGGTCTCGCGTCAATCGCCAGGCGACGACGGTCCCCGCAGCCACCAGTGGAACGACCTGGCCGACGTTGACCGCGTGCATGACCCACCAGGGGGCGAGCGCGCCCACGACCGCGATCCAGCGGCCCCAGCCCTTGCTCATCCCGGCCCAGGCCAGGGCCACCGCGAACGCGGCCAAAAGGAACACGGCCCAGACCACGTAGGCGACGTCGTACGGGATCGACGCCAGCGGGGACGTCACAAACGCTACGGTCGGGGGACTGAGAAATGGCTGAGCCACCTGGCCCGGCGCCAGCTCCTTCTGCTCGACCGCGACCAGGCCCTGGTCGTAGAGGTGCGACCAGCCTTGCTCCAGGCCGGTCTGGCCGGCGGCGACATAGGTGTGGAAGTCGACGCCGATGGGGTCGTGGCGAACCAGCAGGTCGAGGGCGAGGGCGAGCGCGACCGCAGCGAAGGCCAGAACAAACCAGCCTCGGCGGTCGGCAGCAACGTTTAGACGGTTGATCAAATTTGCCCCCCGGTTCTGAGCCTAACGCACGCCGGTTAAGCCTTTCCCATATTCCACAACGCATGGCCGCCCGCCGTTCGACAAGCTTCGTGCGCGCGGCGGCGTGGCCGGCTGCGGTCGCCACCGTCATTTTCGCAGTTCACCTGCCCTCGTTTTTTCACCGCCTCCTGGACGGGGACGAGGCGATCTACGGAACGGTCGCCGTCCTGATGAACATGGGTGGCGAGCTCTATGGCTCGGGAGGGGTCGACAACAAGCCGCCGGGCGTCTTCTGGGTCTACGCCCTGACGTTCCGCGCGTTCGGCGCTTACGACATGGCCGCGGTGCACGCCGTCGGATTCCTCGCCATGGCGGCCACGTGTGCGCTGATCTTCCTGCTTGCCCGTCACCTCGCGAGCGCGCGCATCGCCCTGCTCGCCGCGCTCTTCTACGGCATTCTCACCGCGGCCGGCAATCCGCGGCTGCTCGCCTCCAACACCGAGGTCTTCATGATGCTGCCGCTGACAGCGTCCGTCCTCCTCACGCTGCGGCGCCGGTGGTTCTGGTCGGCGCTGCTCCTTGTCGCCGCCGGCCTATTTCGCCAGTCCGCGGCGGTCAATGTCGTCGTGGTCGGGCTGGGCATCCTGTGGCTCGAGGAACCGGCGCGGAGATGGCGCGCGGCCCAGATCGCCGTGGCCGGCGTCGTCGCCGGCCTGATCGGAGGCGCATTGCTCATCGCGCTCACGGGATCGCTGCCCGGATTCTGGCGCTGGACGATCGCAACGCTCGTCGGTTATGCGTCCACGAACTGGACGCCCGCATTCGTCTGGATGCGGGCCAAGGACAGCATCGCCCCGTTTCTCGTCGACATGGCCGTGTTCTGGATCGCGGCCGTCGCGCTGGCAACACGTTGGCGCACGCTAGCAGTCGAGGTACGGCTGATGGCGGTCTGGCTCGTGGTCGCGATGATCGGCTCGCTCGCCGGCGGCCATCTCTCGTGGCATTACTTCATCCAGGCGATGGGGCCGCTGGCGGTGCTGGCGGCGCTCGCGTTCCATCGCTTTCGGTTGAGGAAGCTCGCGACCGCCGCGGCGATCGCCGGCATCGCGATTCCGGTGTTTGCGTGGTGGGCTTTCGATATCACCGCGGACCCGCTGACATATGACTTCGCCACTCCGCCGCGACATGAGGCGGTGTCCGCGTACATCGCGGCGCACACATCGCCCGCGGACAGGATCTTCGTGTGGGGCGACTGGCCCGCGCTCTATGTGGAATCGGACCGCCTCATGGCCAGCCGCTTTCCCGGCTTTCTTCGCGGGTTCGCGCGCGGCTCCGACGTGCCGCCGAACAATTGGGACACGGCCCCAGACGTCTGGCCTCTGCTGCAGTCAGACCTCGCCGCGAATCCTCCGACACTCATCGTCGACACATCCGCCGCGGACTGGAGCGACTTCGCGAAGTATCCGATGAGCGACTACCCGGTGCTCGCGAGCATGGTGGCCGGCCATTACCACGAGGTGGCGACGATCGACGGCGTCGTGATCTACGCGCGAAACGCGAGCTAGAGGCTCGGCGGGTTGACCTTGACCGGCAGCGGCGGCAGTGTCGGGACCGGCGCCACCGGCGGAATCTTCACCGGGACGGCAACCGGCGGCTGAAGCGCTTGGACGGTGCCTGGAACCGCCACCGACGCCGCAGTGGGCGACGGCATCGGCGGCACCACCGTGACCGGGTGAGCGTTCGTCGCCGGCGGGACGTGGCCATCCCGCGGAACGAGCACCGGCGCGGTGGCGGGCTGGGCGACGATGATCGCCGTCGCCCCGGCGACGACCGCGGCCTGCGCGAAGTGGTGCGCGCTGTCGCTCAGCCACCGGCCGGTGAGCCAGACAGTAAGCGCATACATCGCGCGCCGGCCCAGCGCGCGCCCATGCTGGATGTGTTCGCTGATGGTGGCGAGCGCGCGCCTCAACCGACGCTGCACGGTGGCCTCCGTGAGGCCGACCTCAAGGGCTATCTCCCGGTTGGACAGACCGCCGAAGTACGCAAGCTTGACCACTTGCTTGTCCTGGGGCGGCAGCGAACGCAGCGCGTCGTCGACGGCGTGGCGGATCATGGCGCCCGAGAAGTCCTTCCAGGCATGCGGCCTCTCTTCGCCGTTGCTCATGCCCTCGATGAGCATCTTCTTGAGCCCCTTATGGGCGCCGCGCATGCGACGGCGGTCGATGGGGGTGCGCCTGGCGCCGGTCATCAGCCACGTCCGCCAGGTGTCGTTCGTGGCTCTGGGAAGCGCGCTGGTTTCGGCTTCCGGCATCTTTCAGTACTCCGTTGTACTGGAAACTCCGGGAGGGTTCGAAACACTCGAACGAGGTTCAGGGCTGTGAAGGACGCCTTGGGCGTTTGATCTCGAGGATGCGCGGTTCCGCGGCCGCCACCGCCATCAGGCGGTCGAAAACCTCCACAGCTCCACTTTCATTTACCCGCTCTGAGAGACGCACGTAGGCGGAGGCGCCGTCCGCGAAAACGAAGGTCGGGGTTCCGAAAACGCCGTGCTCGAGGACGCCCTGCCGGTGGTCGCGGGCAAGCGTCTCCAGGATGGCCGGGTCGTCGACGTCCGACCGAAAACGACCGACGTCCACGGCCGCGTCCGCGGCGATCTTCTCCACGACCTCCCGGTCGTCGATGTCGAGCTGGTCGCGATGGCGGGCGAGCAGCAGCCGCCCGTGCAAGCCGTCGAAGAGTCCCTGGCGGCGCGCCGCCTCGGCGGCCTGAAACGCAAGCCGGCCCCTCACGTGTTCGGACGGCGCCGCATTCCATACCGTCCAGCCGTCATTCTTGGAGTTCACCTGCGTGAGCGAGAAGTACCGCCAGCGAACCTCGATGTTGCGACTACCCGAGCGCTGCACGGCGTCGAGCAATCCGGCGGCCCGGTAGACGAACGGGCACGTGTAGTCGAAAAAGACGTCGAATGTGATGGTTTCAGGTACGGCCACGCAGAAAACTCCAACGCGCCTGGTCCTGACGCGTATTCCAGACAGCTGGGCCTGGATGCGCCCGGACCTGCTGGTCCGGCTCCTGCCCTTCACAGTTGCTTACACGATCGCCTACGCGGCGAGCGGCAGCGCCGGCTGGCTGGGACTTGGGTTCGGCAATCTTGCGGCGCAGTTGATATTTGCGGTGGCGGCGGCGCCTGCGATGTTCGTGGCAGCCGTCGTGGTGCAGCTGCTGCTGACGCGCCGCCGCGGTGCGCTGCTGGTGCCCGCCGGGCCTGACGACGCCTGGTTCCAGGCCGCCTTCTACGCCGTCAACGGACCGATCGAGGAGGCATTCTTCCGCGGCCTGGTGCAGGGCGGACTGGCCGTCGTCGGGGGGACGCCGATCGCGTTTGTGCTCGCCACCCTGGTCTATGTGACGTATCACCGCCTCGGCCGGTGGCCCTGGCCCGACACCCTCGCCACCGCCCTCGTCGGTGTGCCCCTCGGACTCGCTTTCTGGCTGCTGCCGGGACCGCCTTCCCTGTTGGGCGTGTCGCTGGCGCATATCGCGGCAACGTGCGGCTTTCTCGGTCCGGGGCCCTACCTGTTGCAGAAGATGCGTCTTGTTTAATTGATCGAACTCGACCGGCGGCAGCGCGTCACGCTCATCTGGGCGGGGCTGGCCGTCGTGCTCGCCGGATTCGAAGGCTCGATTCTGATCCTGGCGCTGCCTGCCATCGCCGGGGAGTTCCACGCCAACATCCCCGCGCTGTCGGCGCTCGGTTCGATCCTCGCCATCGGCACGCTCGGCGCGCTTCCCCTCGCGAACCTCGCGGACCGTTACGGCCGGCGGCGGCTGATTGCGGTCGGAGTCGCCGGTTTCTCGCTGGTCAACTTCGCCAGCGCGTTTGTTGGTTCCCTGGCCGGGCTCGCCTTCCTGAGGCTGTTCGCCGTCTGCTTCGAAGTTCTCGTGCTCGGCGTGTCCACGGCGCTCATCGTGGAAGAGGCTCCGCAGCGAAGTCGCGGCCAGGCGGTCAGCGTGCTGGCGCTGCTCTCCGGATTCGGGACCGGCATCACCGTGATCGCCTATCCGATTCTCGCCCCGAACTGGCGATTGCTCTTCCTGGTGAGCGGCGGCGGAGTGCTCGCGGCGCCGTTGATCTGGTGGCTGCTGCCGGAGGGCAGGACGTGGCAGGGCGTGCGCGTCACCGGGTCGGCCCTGCGCCTGCTCATGCAGCCGCACTGGCGACGTCGGATCCTGATCCTCTCGGCGATGTTCGCCCTGTTTGCCGTGCTGCTGGAGCCGGCAGGGTTGCTCTATACGGTGTACGCGAGCCGAATCTTGGGATGGTCGCCGGCCGTGATCAGCATCCTCATCGTCGTCTCCGGGATCGTGGGCGCGGTCTCCTACCTCGCAGGCGGATATCTCACCGACCGCTTCGGCCGCCGCGCGCCGGCCATAGCCTTGACGGTCGCGACGGCGGGCGCGACCAGCCTCAGCTTCGCCACCGGGACGGTCGGCTTTTTCGTCGGCAACGTGCTCTGGAGCGGCTTCGCCAGCGCGGCGACCCCGGTTTTCGGTGCCTGGTCGGGAGAGCTGTTTCCGACTCGCGCGCGCGCGACGGCGGAAGCAGCGCTGGGGCTGGCCGGAGCAGTGGGCAGCATTGCCGGGCTGCTGGCCGTGGCCGTGCTGTCGGCGACCACCGGACTAGGTGGCGCGATCGAGCTGGGCGGCGTCGCCGCGGTCGCAGGCGCGCTGCTCCTCTTCCTTCTTCCTGAGACCAAGCAGCAGCCGCTACCCGAGTAGCGGCGGCTCACTCTCGGTCCCGGATAGTCCGGACGAAGCGATGTCAACTCCGCGACAGACCCCGGATAGTCCGGACTATCCGAGGTTGAGTAGTCTTCACACGCCATGGAACGGGCCCGTGCTGTGGTGGTCGGCGGCGGCATCACCGGCGCGAGCGTCGCCTATCACCTCGCGAAGGCGGGATGGCGCGACGTCGTGCTGCTTGAGAAGGACGAGCTGACGAGCGGCTCGACCTGCCACGCCGCCGGCCTCGTGACGCAGTTCAATCCCTCGCCGACGATGATGCGGTTCCGGCGCTACAGCATCGAGCTGTACCAGGAGCTGGGTGTCTTCGAGACGGTCGGAAGCCTGCGGTTTGCGTCGAGCAAAGACCACATGATGGAGCTGCAGCGCGGCGTCAGCCGCGCCCGCGGCATCGGGCTGGACGCCGAGCTCATCTCCGCCACCGAGGCGGCCCGCTTGATGCCCGCGATCACAACCGAGTCCCTGTACGGCGCCGTGTGGATGCCGGGCGACGGCCACCTCGACCCTCATACGGCGACCCACGCGCTGGCCGCCGCCGCGCGCAAGCTCGGCGCTCGCGTGAACACGAACCGGCGCGTCACCGGCATCTCCATGTCAGGTTCCAATGCAGTCGAGTCGGTCAACACAGACGCCGGCCCGATCGAGACCGAGGTCGTGGTGGTGGCGGGAGGCATCTGGGGTCCTCAGATCGCGGCGATGGCGGGCGCCTTCGTCGTGTCGACGCCCGTCGATCATCAACACGCGGCACTGCTCGCCGTGCGGGGTCACGAGATGCCGCACGATATGCCGTGCTTCCGCGATCCGGACAACCTGATCTACGGCAAGGCGGAAGCCGGTGGCATCGTCCTCGGCGGGTACGAGGCG
>VBGV01000246.1:9306-15145 GCA_005880755.1 Chloroflexota bacterium | reverse complement strand
GCGCAATCCGAGGCGGTGACCGGGCATCGTGTGGTCAGCCTCTGGATGCACGGCGGGCTGCTCATGCTTGCGGGCGCGCGGATGGCGAAATCGGCGTGCAACTTCTTCCGCATCACCGAGCTGGAGGAGCAAGGGTTCGACCCGCTCGCGTTTCGGTATCTCGCCCTGCAGGCGAAGTACCGGACCTCGCTCAACTTCAGCACGGAAGGCGTGGCCGGGGCGGACCGCGCCTTGCGGCAGCTGCGAGATCGAGTCGCGGAGTGGTCGTCGCAGCCGGACGAAGATGAAGCGCCAGTTTGGGAGCAGTGGGACTCGCGCTTCCGGGCGGCGATCGCCGACGACCTCGACCTGCCCGCCGCGATGGCGCTCGTGGCCGAGCTCGTCCACTCGTCTGCGGCGCCGCGGACGAAGGCCGACCTCCTCGAGTCCTGGGACCGGGTGCTCGGTCTCGACCTCCATCGAACGGCGGCCGAGCAGGCGCTGCCGCCGG
Organism: Chloroflexota bacterium; assembly: GCA_005880755.1. Lineage (GTDB taxonomy): Bacteria > Chloroflexota > Dormibacteria > Dormibacterales > Dormibacteraceae > 40CM-4-65-16. Next base: position 14,655 of record VBGV01000246.1, on the reverse strand, counting down.
GTGCAGCCGAGCTGCTGGCCGAGCGCGAGGAGGCGCGCGCGGCCAGGGACTTCGCTAAATCAGACCGTCTCCGTGAACGGCTTGCCGCGATGGGGGTCAACGTGGCCGACACGACCGGAGGACAGCGCATCAAAAAGTAAGGAGCCGAACCTTGCGGCCCGGCCCCACGAGAGGAAGGGGTTTCGAAAGAAAGGCGGCTTACGGGTGAGGCGTGATCGTCACCGGTGGATGCGTTCCAGCCTGGTCGACCGGTTCGGGCTCCAATGTCGGCGACGCGGTCGACCCGCTCCTAGGAGTCGCCGCCGGGTGGTCCTTGCTCTTGTCTTTGGCGTGGCCGTTGGCATTGCCGTTGGCGTTGGCATTTCCGTTGCCGTCGCCGTGTTGGCGGGCAGCGCTCGCGACCGCGGGGCCGTGCTGAGTGGCGAACGAGCTGACGCAGTCCCCGATGCCGTGCTGGCCGTCGGCGAGCTTCTTCTTGCAGTCCGCGACCTGCTGCGTCACCTTCTGGCCCCAGTCCGAGGGATTCAGGCTCCCCGTGGTCGCGGCCCCCGCTACCGTCACAGCCGCGGCGGCCACCGCCACACCGGTCAGCAGCTTCAAGGTCAGGGCCGCGCCGGCTCCCCCCAACAACGCTCTCGTGGCGCCGCGCGCCTGCGCCTGACGGCGGGCAGGGATCGGCGTGGCCGCGATCGGGTCGAGGACCCGGTGCAGCTCCTGCTCCAGTTCACGCTCGAGATCGCTCATCTGTAAGAAGCGATAACGCCTACCGGCGCCGCGACAACCATTTTTGCGGCCTAACGGCCCAGCACGGCCTGGAGCTGCTTGCGCGCCGCCGCCAGCCGCGAGGCGACCGTCTGCTCGGGCACGCCCAGCGCGGAGGCGATCTCGCGGTTGGTGTACCCGTGGTAGTGCCGCAGCACGAGCGCGGCCGCCTGCTTGGTCGGCAGCTTCTTGATCGCCTGGATCAGGTCAGACCGTTCGGCCAGCGTCGAAGCGTCGGGCCCAGGGGCGGGCCGACCCAGCCTCCGGATCATCTCGCCGGCCTGACGCAAGCGCTGGTGCCGCCGGTCCGAGATGGCGACGTTGATCGCGATCCGTTGCAGCCATGCCTCGACCGGCGCGTCCGGCCGCCAGGTGCGCCAGTTTCGGTAGGCCCGCTCGAAGGTCTCCTGGGCGCAGTCTTCGGCCGTATCCCGATCCCGCAGCAGGGCGATCAGGGTGCCCAGGATGCGGTGGTACGTGTTGCGGTAAAGGCGCTCGAAGTCCGCCTCGGAACCGGGCTCGTAGCGCTCCTGCGCCACCGGTTGCTCTATTGACTGCAAACGAATGTTCGTCTAACCTCCCGAACATATGTCCGGCCTACCGCGCTTCGACTCGGCCGACTTTCCAGGGGACATAACGCTGGACCATGTGATTCCCGCCGCCACCGCCGAGTTCGCCCAGCTGCCCACCGACCTCCGCCCCGAGCTCGTGGCGGCGTTGGGCCGGCGCGGAATCGAGCGGCTGTACTCGCACCAGGCCGAGGCGTACGACGCCGTGAAGCGTGGCCGCCACCTCGTCGTCGTGACGCCGACTGCAAGTGGAAAGACCCTCTGCTACAACCTCCCAGTACTTCAGCGATTGCTGGAGCGACCTGAAAAACGCGCCCTATATGTATATCCGACCAAGGCCCTGGCACAAGACCAATTGGCCGAGCTGGGCGCGCTGAAATCCGGGCTTCCGATCGACCTTCGGGTCGACACCTACGACGGCGACACGCCGCCCGGGCGCCGGACCGCCATCCGTGAGGGTGGCCACATCGTGATGACCAACCCCGACATGCTGCATACCGGACTCCTGCCCCATCACACACGGTGGCGGCGTCTGTTCTCGAGCCTCGAGTTCGTGGTCATCGACGAGCTCCATACCTATCGCGGGCTGTTCGGCAGCCAGGTCGCGAACGTGATCAGGCGGTTGAAGCGCATCTGCGCCTTTTATGGATCGCACCCCACTTTCATCTGCGCTTCGGCGACGATCCGCAATCCGCGCGAGCTCGCGACACGGCTCCTCGAAGAGCAGGACATTGCGCTCGTCGATCGCAGCGGCGCCCCCCGCGGCGAGAGGCGACTTGTCTTCTACAACCCGCCGCTACTGAATCGCGACCTGGGCGTCCGCCGCAGCTCGATGCTCGAGGCGCGGCGCATCGCGGCGCCCTGGATTCGTGCGGGGGTGCAGACGATCGTCTTCTGTCGCAGCCGGCTTGCGGTCGAGGTGATGCTCAGCTATCTGAGGCAGGACCTCGATCCGCGCCTCGACTCCTCGCGCCGCGTGCGCGGATATCGCGCCGGCTACCTGCCGCTGCACCGGCGCGAGATCGAGGCGGGGCTTCGCAGCGGAGACATCACGGGCGTTGTGAGCACGAACGCGCTGGAGCTGGGCATCGACATCGGAAGCCTGCAGTGCGCGGTGCTGGTCGGCTATCCGGGGACCATCGCGTCGACCTGGCAGCAGCTGGGGCGCGCGGGCCGCAGGTCCGGCTCGGTCGGCGTGTTCGTCGCGTCGAGCTCGCCGCTCGACCAGTTCATCGTCCGCCACCCGGAGTACTTCCTCGGCACCGACCCAGAGGAAGGCCTCATCGACCCGGACAACCTGCTGCTGCTCGCGGCTCACCTGCAGGCCGGCCTGTTCGAGCTGCCGTTCATGGAGGACGAGAGGCTTGGCGCCGCCGACGTGCAGGAGCTGCTGCAGCTCTTTGAAGAAGACGGGTCCGCGACGCGCTCGGCCGGACGCTGGTTCTGGAGCCGTCAGGCCTTCCCGGCGGAGGAGGTGCATCTCCGTCGCATCCTGGCCGACAACGTCGTGATCATCGACACCTCACAGCCGCGACCGTCCGTGATCGGCGAGATGGACCAGTTCACCGCACCGGTGCTGCTGCACGAAGAGGCCGTGTATCTGCACGAGGGGGCGCAGTACCACGTCGACCGCCTCGACTGGGACGAGAAAAAGGCTTATGTGCGGCCTGTCTCTGTCGATTACTACACGGACGCGCTGGCGTCCGTAACGGTCCGTGTGCTCGACACCTTCGCGGGCCCTGACGGCGATGGGGTCACACGGAGCCACGGCGAAGTGAAAATCACCAGCCTCGCTTCGATGTTCAAGAAGATCCGGTTCCACACGCACGAGAACATCGGCGCGGGGCCGATCCACCTGCCCGAACAGACGCTGCACACCACGGGTTACTGGATCACGGTCGAAGGTGGCCTGTGGCAATCGCTCGGCGCTGAAACGTTGGAGGCGGGGCTGCAGGGGATGGCGCACTCACTGCGCCATGTCGCGAGCCTCCGACTGATGTGCGACCCGCGCGACCTCGGCGCGGTGGCGGAGGTGCGCTCGGTGACCACGCAGCTGCCGACCGTGACCGTGTTCGAGATGTATCCGGGCGGCGTCGGCTTTGCGCCACGTCTCTACGAGCTGCACCGCGAGCTGCTCGCGGACGCAGCGGAGCTGGTGCGCGACTGCCCATGCGCCGCGGGATGCCCGTCGTGCGTCGGGCCGCTTCATCTCGTGGAAGGAGCCAAAGAGGCTTGTCTCAAGCTCTTGGAGGCCGGCGACGGGTCGGCGGCGAGAGATTCGGTGGCCCAGGTGCGTGAGCTGCTAGGCGCCGCCGAGCAGCGCAGCTAAGCGCATCCGTTGATGCGCGTGCGAGCAGCGGAGGCGGCAACGACGCAGATCCCGCGCATGGACGCCGAAGCTCCGCCGACGGTCCCGGCGCTGGCCTCCTCGCTCCGCGAGCGCCTTACCCGTCTAAACCACCCCGTACACGGGGCGCCGCCGCGACCGCGACCACAGCGGAGCTACGAGCTGCCGCGTGGTTTCGAGGAAGCGATGACGCCTTTCGGGAGCGCCGCGGTGCGGCAGGACGTGATCCCGCTGCCGCGACTCGACCCGGACCCAGGTTCCGTCGCCTACGTCGACACCGAGACGACCGGGCTCGGGGGCGGAGCGGGCACCTACGTCTTCGCCGCGGCTGTCGCCACGCCCATCGACTGCGGTCTTCGCGTCGCGCAGTTCTTTCTGCCCGAGCCCGGGATGGAATCGGCGTTTCTGCACGCGCTGCGCGAGGAGCTCGAGCGCGCCGAAAGTCTCGCCACGTTCAACGGCGGATCGTTCGACCTGCCTGTGCTACGCACCCGCTGGGTGATGGCGCGGATGCCGGGCGAACTCTCGCATGCCGCGCACGTCGACCTGCTGACGCTCGTCCGCGCGCTGTACCGGCATCGTCTGGAAACGTGCACGCTGCGTTTTGTCGAGGAACGCGTGCTCGGCTACGAGCGCGACGACCCGTTGCCAAGCGCGCTGGTGCCAGAGGCCTACTTCGATTACCTGCGCGCCGGCTCACTCGATTTTCTCGAGGCGGCCCTCGAGCACAACCGCCTCGACGTGATCAGCCTGGTCCATCTGCATTCGCGCCTGCTCCGCCGCCTGCAAGGCGCGGACGTCGACATGGACGCGGATGACTGGCTCGCACTCGGACGGCATCGGTGGCGGCGCGGCGCCCGCGCCGACGGATGGCGGGCCCTGCGGAACGCAACCGCGTTCGCGCAGGGTGAGGCTTCCGCGACCGCGGGGTTGCTGATCACGCGTCGCCTGGTGCGCCGCGGGTCGATCGCCGGGGCCGATCAGCTGCTCAACTGGCTGGAGTCCGGCGCGCGAGAAGACATGCGCGTTTCCCTCGCGCGGGCCCGACTGCTCGAGTGGCATCGCCGGGATCCCGAGCAAGCATTGATGGTGGTCGAGGACGCGCAGCGCCGGATGCCCGACGCGGCGGGTGACCTCGAGCACCGCCGCACGCGCCTGCTGAGGAAGGTCGAGCTAGGCGGCGGAGACCGGCTCGGGCGCCGCCGCAAGCGCAGGCAGCGCGATGTCCGGGAGGTTCAGCTCGAGGCCCCGATCCTGGACGGCACGGCTTAACGCATCGACCACCGCGGGGTCGAACTCGGTGCCGGACCCTTCGTTGACCTTGGCCAGCGCTTCAGGCGGCGTGACTCGGGCGCATCCGCGCCCCGCGGTCAATGCCTCGTAGCGCTCGGCCACCGCAAGGATGCGAGCCATCAGCGGCGGCCGCTCCGTGGGTCCATCTGCGGCGCCGCCGTCGAAGCGGTCGTGGTGATGTCGCACCGCGGCGACCACATCGCTTGGGAAATTCGCGCCGGCAACGACCTTCTCGCCTTCCTCGGCATGACCCGGCGCCTCGAAACCCTCGCCACCAGAGGTCAAGGTCATGTGCCCGACGTCGTGGAGGAACGCGGCCGCACGAAGGTTTTCCATATCGCTCGAGCCGACGCCGGCCCGACGACCGATCGCATCCGC
>VBGV01000246.1:0-9235 GCA_005880755.1 Chloroflexota bacterium | reverse complement strand
GTGACGAGCTGCGGGAACGTGCACGGCCGATCTTTGCCTTCACGTTTGGCGAGGTACAGCGCCTGGTCCGCGGCCGCGACCAGCTCGGTCGCGGTGAAGCCGTCTTCCGGGTAGGACGCGACGCCCACGCTGAACGTCAGGTGGTGACCGGGGGTGGTCGTCACTGCGGCCGCGTGCACTGCGTCGACGATCCGGTAAGCCAGGCGCTGCGCGGCGGCGCCGTTCGCATCGTGCACGATGACGGCGAGCTCATCGCCGCCATATCGCGCCACCACGTCCTGACCTCGCACCGTGGCGCGCACGATGCGAGCGCCCATCTGCAGCACCAGGTCCCCATGCTGATGACCCAGCTGGTCGTTGACCGACTTGAAGTGGTCGTAGTCGATCAGCAGCAAGGATAGGGGCACGTCGCGCCGGTCGGGCCGCGCAAAAGCCGCGTCGAGCCGGCGTCGAAACTCCCGCGCGTTGACCAGGCCCGTCAGGCCGTCGGTGGTCGCCTCCTGCCGGCTGCGCTGGAAGCGAAGCGCATTCGCGACGGGGACCGCCGAGCTCCCGGTCAGCGCATCGACGGCGAACAGGTCCTGGTTGGTGAACGTGCTACCGGTCTGGATGAGTGACACGAGCACGGTTGCGCCATCACTGGACGCGATCGGCACCACCATGTTCTTGCGTTCTGACGAGAAGACCGCCTCCCCGGTGCTTGCCGCCTGCGCGAGCTGGTGCTCATCGAGGACCTCGGTCTCCGGCACCGTCTCCTTGCCGTCGCGGTTCGCCGCGGCGACCACGGAAAATCCGTCTTGGGAGGACACGATGACCCGTCCGTGTTCGGCGGTGGTCATCTGGACCGCATGGTCGACGAGCACGTCGAAGACGTCCTTGATGTCCGTGTCGCTGACGAGGTTCATGCTCAGCTCGCGCAGAGAGTCGGCCTGCGCTGCGCGCTCCACCGCCGCCCGCCGCTCGCGTTCGAGCTCTCGCGTCATGTATCCGGTCGACAGCGCGACCACGAGGAACAAGAACATCTTGCCGATCGTCGCGTTGGGATCGATGTAGAAGTTGGCCGGCGTGAAGCTGCCGCCGATGAACAGATAAAGAAACGAGATGACGAGCGCCGAAAGGAAGCTCGCCGTCGCGCCGAACCGCACCGCGGTGGTGATCACGGCCAGGAAGAGCGCCAGGAAGAACGGGCTGCTGAAACCGTCCGACAGGTAGACGACCGCGGCCGCGAAAAAGATGTCGAGGACCATCGTCGTGAGGCTGAACTGCTTCCCCGGGCGGTAGCCGCGGACGAGCAGGACCTGGACCGTCACGTTCAGCACCGCCCAGCCGAACAGGACGGCGTCGATGATGACCTTCGCCTCCGGACCGGAGTGCGGGTTCAGGTTGTTCAGGGCGCCGATGACGATGAGGAACAGCCACCTGAAGACAAGGGCGACGCGCTCGCCGGCGCGACGCCGGTCTGCATCGAAGGTCGCGTCGATGGCCTTGGCGCGCACGTCCTGCCACCGCGGCGTTTGTTTCTGGCTGGCGGCTTGCACCGCGGTCACTGTGCTCGAAGCTCCGGGAGGGTCATCAGGGTTTAAAAGCGAGGCCAATGATGACTGCCAGACCCCTGGATTCAGCGGCGATCGGTGAATGCGGCCGGTCGACTGGCGGAGGCGGGTCACCCCAGGGCGGCCAAGGTCAGAACCGCCCTGGTGGGAAGCCAGACCAACCTGCAGCGTTCAGGCCTCCCCCCAGCGGCGTTAACACATTCCTTGCTCTTTTGGCGAACGAAAACAGCTTTTTCCGCGTTAGCGCGAACAGAATGCTTTCCCGATTGCTTAAATGTCGCTGCCATGGCGACTGAAGCTCTCACGCGCCCTCGACGCGGGCGGCAGCGCGGCCAGTCGCTGGTGGAGTTCGCGATCTCCTCCATGGTCCTGCTGCTGCTCGCCATGGGCCTGATCGACCTGTCCCGGGCTTTTTACTACTCGGTCAGCCTCCAGGGCGCGGCCCGTGAAGGCGCCCGCCACGGCGCATGGTTCAACACCGCCGCGCGTGAGAACAAGTTCCTCGACGACGCGGATGTCCTGACCGCGGTCAAGGACGCTCTTTACGGAGCCGGCTTCCAAGACAGCCAGATCAATCTGGTCACGACGAACGGCTGCCTGAGTCCGACCGACGGCAACGGAGTCAACAACAAGCCATATCCCGCGGCGGCCTATCCGGCAACCTTGCAGTCGATAAACGTTTACATCTGTTACACGAGCCCGAGCGGGCTCACCTACGGGACGATGCCCAGCCACCCCACTGACAACTCCTTCTGGCTGGGCGACATCAATGTCTCTCTCTTGATGAATTTCCAGCTCATAACACCACTGATCCAGGGGCTTTTCGGCAATGGGCTGAACCTCGCCTACAACGAGCATTTCACGATCCAGGGCAAGCCATGAGAGAAAGACTCGCCCGATACTTCCGGAGCCAGCGCTCGCAGGGCATGACCGAGTTCGCGATCATCGCACCGATCATTCTGCTTTTGACTTTCGGGATCCTCGACTTCGGTCGCGCCCTTTACTTGTACATAACCCTGCAGCAGGCCGCCAACGAGGGTGCGCGTGTCGCTGTCCGAGCGTCCTACTTCATCGACCCCAGCGGCAGCACCCATCAGTGGCCGACCGACACCGATGTCGCCAATGCCATCGCCGGCCACGCCGTGATCATGAACCTGGCCAACAACCCGGCCTGCCCGAACGGCCCTCTGCCCAACGGCGGCATCCCGCAGGGTTCTCCGTCCAAGCCGGCCTCGAATACGGGCTGGATCTTCATCACCGACCCAAGCACCGCGGGCAACGGGTCCCCGAACGGTCCGCGTGGCGGCTTGGGCTCGTACCCGCCGCCCAACCTCGGCGCCGGATGCAACAACGTGACGCCCGCCACCGGCAATGAGCCGATCAAGGTGACCCTCTGGTACACGTTCCAGCCGATCACACCAATCATCCAGCAAGTCATCGGCAACAACATCGTCATCACTGCATATGCGGTCTACCGAGCCGAGTACTCCAATTAGACCTCGCAAGCGCAACTTGCAAGAGGGCCAGGCGATCGTCCTGATCGCACTGCTCATCCTCGTCCTGTTCGGCATGCTCGGCCTCGCCATCGACTCCGGTCGTGGCTATGTGGACCGCCGCGATCAGCAAACCGCGGTTGACGCCGCGGCCCTTGCGGCCGGCGACTGGTACGAGAACTACACAGACCTCAACCTCTCGATCCAGCAGTCGGTGTTGTTGTACCAGCGCGATCTCCGGCTGTACAGCGGCCCGGCGACCGTCAGCGGTCCCACGTTGGCGCTGGTCGGTGCGAACAACTCGCTGAAGCAGAACACCTGGATCTACACCTACAACGAGAGCTACACGCTGACGATCGTCGCCACCGACACGCAGTTCAACGGCTTCCAGTTCCAGTACACGACCATTCACAGCCTTAGCCTGGCCTTCATCCAGATCTTCGGCGGATCGAAAACAGTCCCCATCTCGGCCACGGCGACCTCGATCGTCGGCAACCAGCGCCAGACGCCGGCCTTGCTGACGCTGAGCACCCAGAGCTGCGCGACCAACCTCACAGGTTCCGCCCAGCTGACCGTGCTGGGAGACGTGTACACCAACGGGACCGCGTGCCTTGACTCCAACCTGCACGAGGCGGGCAACTGCTACGGCGGCGCGGGGTCCAACTGCAACGTGGCCCAGTATTACTGCTACAACTCGTCTCCCGGCTTCGTCCCTTATGCACCGAGCCCAACATGCAACGCCGGTGACACCCAGGGGACAGGCATCGTTCCGGCGCCCACCCTGCCGGACCCAGGCTACCTTGCCGATTCGGTGGCTTACTACACGAGTGCTCAGACATATAACCAATGGAACCGAGGCACCTGGACCGAGATGCGCCCGGGCCAGTACGGCAACTTCCACCTCAGCGGTGGAACGGCCAGCTGCGCCTTCATGGATCCCGGCGTGTACACGTTTACGAACGGTTACAGCTCCGACGCGAATGGGAGCCTTCTGTCCAACGAGCTCAGGCCACCCGCAGAGGAGCTGTGGTCGGCTCCGGCAACGACAAACCGCGCCACCCCGCAGTTTTGGGACCAGAACGGTGTCGGCGTGGGCGGCGCCGCCGGCCCCGGTTGCTCGGGCCTGTTCAACCTGACGACTGTCGCAGCCCCCGGATTTGGCATCAAGCACCAGGGCGGTGGCGGAAACTGGGGCGTGGAGTTGACCTCGGTCCGCTGGGATCGCTTCCTCGACTCCAGCGTCACGCCTGACCCTTGCTACAACTCACCAGGATGCCGACGGGAGAGCGGGCCGTCCGAATGCCAGCAAGCCAACACGCTCGACGGCAACAACAACGGCATCGACGTGAACGTCACGCGCAACGCGCCGGGAGCGCAGTACTACAACGTTTACGTCAACGCCAACGGGTGCGACGGAAACCCCAACAACTTCTCATTCGTCGGCCGGTTCCTGGCGCCGGGCTTTGTTGATGGCGGCTCCCCGCCCGCGCTTGCGGTTGGTCCCTTCCCGAACGGAACGAACACCACCTTGATCAACGGAACCGGCGGCTGGCCATGTGGGCTGCCTACCGTGACCATATGCAGCATCGTGTACAACAACATGTCGCCCACCGTGCAGTGCTATGCGCAAACTCGGACCCAGCTCTGCCAGACGCCCGACGACGAGGGCGCGCCTCAGTGCTTCAGCAACTGTCCTCCTCCGGCCAACCTGCTGTCGCAGGAAAACGCGCCGATGTCACTCGAGTACCCTCCATATTCGGCCGGTGACGTCGCCAATGAGAACTACTGCCAACCATCACCCAACCCCGGCAACATCAACGCGCCCTGCATCGGTTCCCAGGTCACTCCCGGTGCCGTGCAGTTCTACTTCCCAAGCGGGTCCTGCTTCAACCAGAACTCGCAAGGCGCCACCTATGTCTACGGCGGGGTTCAGTACAACTGGATCGTCATCTACGCGCCGGCCAGCAACACGTGCCCCGAGTCGATGAACGGAGGGGCGTCGACGCAGTTCATCGGAACCATCTACACGCCAGGCGCCGACTGGACGATCAACGGTGGCGACCGCTCACCGCTGGCCGGCCAGGTGATCTGCTACACGGCCAAGGTGGCCGGCGGCGGCCAGGCCGGCATCGACTTCAACCCGAACTACTCGCCGGTGCCGCCGGCAGCTCGACTGATCAACTAGGCAGGTCGGGCTTCGTAGCCGAGCGCCCGCAGCGCCTCGTCGATCCACTCGAGCGCCATCTCCTTCGTGTTGGGCCAGACGTCCGGCGAGGCATCGGCCGCGGCGGTGTCGATGACCACCCGGCCCGCGACCCGCAGCAGGCGCCTCACCAGCGGCGCCGCCTCGGGCACGCTGAACTCCAGGTCCGCGAGCGCCCGGGACAGCACGAAGCAGGCCGCGTTGAACGTCTCAGCATCGATTGCCGTACTATTCGCCAACCGTTCGGCGAGGTCGGCCCTGAGATCGGAGGGGTCCATACGCCGGGCTATTATTCAGTTTGGGGCTGAAATGGATCTAACCGAACCTGTTTTGCTGACGCCTGAGGGCCTCGAGAAGCTCAAACGGGATCTCGAGGTGGCCCTTCGCCGCCGAGCGGAGGCGGGCGAGCGCCTGAAGGAAGCATTCCAGCCAGGCGACATCGAGGACAACCCCGAATACGAGCAGGCGAAGGAGGAAGTCGGCCTCCTGGACAGCCGGATCTACGAGCTGCAGGAGATGATCGGCCGCGCCCAGATCATCCGGGACACACACTCCAGCGTGGTCGGTCCGGGGTCGACGATCGAGGTCGTCGACCATGACGGCGAGAGCGAGACATACCATCTCGTCGGAGCCGTCGAGAGTGATCCGTCGGCCGGCCGGATCTCCGTCGACTCGCCGGTCGGGCGCGCGCTCGTCGGCCACAAAAAGGGCGACAAGGTCACGGTCAGCGTGCCGTTAGGCACCTTGACGTTGACCATCAAGGCGGTCAAATAGGCACCAGGGCCTCAGTCGCCGCCGCGGCGGGTGCACCTCGCATCGACCCCGAAGCAATCGCTGACAGAACGACGGTGGGTGTCTTCTTCCGGCAGGCTGCTCGCTACGGCGACCGCGCCCTGGTTCATTTCCAGAGCGGCGACCAGTGGAAGGTTCACTCCTGGAACGATGCTCAGCGCAACGTGCTGGCGGTGGCCTCCGGCTTGATCGACGCCGGGGTCAGAGCGGGCGACTCGGTGATCCTCATCTCCGAGAACCGCGTGGAGTGGATCTGCTGCGACTGGGCGATCCAGTCCATCGGCGCGATCACCGTCCCGATCTATCCCAACAGCCCCCCCGAGATGGCGCAGACCATCGCCGTGGACTGCGCCGCGACATTCGCCATCGCTTCCAGCGCGACGCTGGCGGCCAAGCTGAAGGTCGAAGGACCCCTCCGCAAGATCGCACTGATGGACTCTGAGGTTGCAGCCTGGATGAAGGATGCGCCGCGGCAGCTGGCCGAGATCGCCTCCCGGTTGAAAAAGCTCACCCCGGACGATCTCTGCACGATCGTCTACACGGCCGGGACGACCGGCGTCCCGAAGGGGGTCGAGCTCGCCCACCGCAACCTGGTCGACGTCAGCCGGGCGGCGGTCAAAGTGCATCCCATCACCGACCAGGACTCATCGCTGTCCTGGCTTCCCTACGCCCACGTGTACGGCCGCATCAACGAGATCTTCGTCGGCATCGTCTACGGGGGGCAGACGTGGATCTCTCTCGGCCCCGACCACCTTGCGAAGGAGCTCCAGGAAGTCAAGCCGACCCTGATGTGCAGCGTCCCTCGCGTCTACGAAAAGATCTACGCGGCGGTCAGGGCAAGGGTCGAGGAGGCCAGCCCGGTGCGACGCGCGCTCTTCAAGTGGGCAATTCGGACTGGCGGCAGCTACTCACGCACATCCAATCCGGGACCGCTGCTCCGCGCGCGGCGCGGACTCGCCGAGCGTCTCGTGCTTCGCGCGTTGCGGGCGAGGTTGACGGGCGGTCGCTTGCGGTTCTTCGTCAGCGGGGGAGCCGGCCTGGCACGTGAGATCGAGGAATTCTTCTGGGCGATCGGCGTGCCGATCCTCAACGGCTGGGGTCTGACCGAGACCTCGTCGGGTGTGTGCTCCAACACGCTCTACGAGCACCGCTTTCTCAGCGTGGGCAGACCCTTTCCGGGTGTCGAGCTGAAGATCGCAGACGATGGTGAGATTCTCGTCAAGGGCCCGGGCAACATGCGCGGCTATCACAACAAGCCGGACGCCACGGCAGAGGTCCTGAAAGACGGTTGGTTTTACACCGGAGACATCGGCGAGATCGACGGCGACGGCTTCCTCAAGATCACCGACCGCAAGAAGTCGCTTTTCAAGACCGCGGGCGGCAAGTACGTCGCCCCGCAGCAGCTCGAGCACGCCCTGCTCATCGATCCCCTGGTCGTCCGTTCCGTGATCGTCGGCGAAGGCAAGCCCTACGTCGCCGCGTTGATCGTGCCCGATTGGGACGCGGCGCGGAAGCAGGGCATGGACGAGACCGCCGTCAAGGCCCGCATTCAGAACACCGTCGATTCCGTCAACGCGCATCTCGGCCAATGGGAGACGATCAAGTACTTCACGCTGCTGCCTCAGGACTTCACCGAAGCCAACGGTGAGCTTTCGTTGAAGCAGGACGTGAAACGCAAGGTCGTGGCCGAGCATTTCAAAGACCAGATCGAGGCCATGTACGCGGGGAAGTCCAAAGCCTCGTAAATTTGCTGCCGTGGCCACCCCGATCGACCTCTCGGAGCTTCACGCGGCGCTGGACCGGTTGCGCCCGCAGCTCTGCCACTGCGGCCTGAAAGGTGAGTGCCTCGGCTGCAAGGGGATCGAGATGGTCCGTGCGCAAGCCGAGGCGGTGGCGGCGGCGGCGAGCCAGCCGGTCCTGATCCAGGTCGCCCAGGAGACGGCGATGAAAGACATGAGCTCGCGCTTCCAGGCCATGTCCGAACGCCTGATGTCGGACCCGGACATCCGGCGCTCGGCGGAGCAGATGCAGGAACGGCTGATGGCCGACCCCGAAACCCGTCAGCTCCTGGAGGAGCTGATGCGCCGCCTCGGCGGCCCGCCGTCCCCGGAGGAACTGAACTAACCCTTCTTCGTCAAGGCGCTGACGGGGTGGCGTTTGTGGCCGGCTTCGGCTTCCGGGTGTGCGCGTTCCACAGGGGCAGCGGACCCGTCTTCAGGCGATTCAGGATCGCGGTCTCCTGGTCCGCCGTCAGCTTCTTGTCCGTGACCGCCTTGTCGAGCGCCGGCTTCAAGTTATTGATCAGCTTGCTACGGAAGTCGGCTTCCGAAACCTTCTGCGCCGTCGCGACCTGGGACAGCGACTGGCCGCCGGCCAGGTCAGCCTTCAGCTGCGCTTCGGTGATGCCAAGAGCGGACGCGGCTGCGGCGACGTACTGCTGCATATAGGCGGCGATGTCCGCTTTGTGTCCGCCGCCGTGCGGGGCCGCAGCCGGCAGCGCGCACGGTGTCTGGTTGGCGAGCTTCTTCTTGATCGCGTCGGCCTGCGCCTGGGTGATCTGGTTGCTCTTCACCTCGTCGGCGAGCGTGTCGGCGATAGCCCTCTGAAACGCCGAGTTGATGTCAGCCTGGCTCTTGCCGATCTCCACGGCAAAGTGCTTCATGAAATTGCTGCAGGCGGTGGACGATGTGTTTGCCTGCACAGAGTGCGTTGAGACGTTTGGTCGGGAACCGAAGCTGACTCCGGCTGCCGAAGCCGTGACGATGACTGCCGAGCCGGCCACGGCGACCGCCCCTACGGCAAGTCCGACGACGCGCAGAAACCGCTGCCTTCCGAGTCGTGTGATCATGCATCTCACTCTCACACGAGTGGCGCGCGGCCATCTTCATGCTTTTGTAAGTCCCTTCGCGGACGCCGTCTTATAGTCGCCTCATGGAGGCGCCGCCTACCGCCGGTTGGTCTGGAAAGCATGCCGTCGAGCTCTATGTCCGCACCTACACGACGATGCTGCAGAGCTCGGGCGAGATCAAAGTCGAGTCGCTCGTCCAGGCGCACCTCGGCATGGGTTCGGTCCTCCACCCGCTGGCCGCTCAGCCGCAGACCGACATGGGCGCGCTGCTGTACGCCGTGCGGCGCCTGCCCGCCGCGATCAACCGCTGCCGGCGCGTGATCATGGGCCAGAGCCCGCAGGGATT
>VBGV01000245.1 GCA_005880755.1 Chloroflexota bacterium | reverse complement strand
ATCGATGCTTTCTTGGCCAAACTTCTATCCCTACCTCTTCCTATAAGGCATTCCGAGTCTTGTCAGCAGGCTTCGCGCCTCGTCGTCGTTCCGCGCGGTTGTGATGAGGCTCACCTCCAGGCCGCGGAGCTTGTCGATCTTGTCGTAATCGATCTCCGGGAACACAACCTGCTCGCGCAGGCCCAGCGTGTAGTTGCCGCGGCCATCGAACCCATCGGGCGTCACGCCGCGGAAGTCGCGGATGCGCGGCAGCGCGACGTTCAGCAGCTTGTCCAGGAAGTACCACATGCGGCGGCCGCGGAGGGTCGTCTTGATGCCGACCGTCTGACCTTCGCGCAGCTTGAACGCAGCGACGGATTTCTTCGCCTTGATCAGCTGCGGCTTCTGGCCCGTGATGGTCGTCACGTCGCCGACCGCGGCGTCGAGGGCCTTGTCGTTGTCCTTCGCCTCGCCGATGCCGACGTTGACGACGATCTTGTTGAGGCGCGGTACCTGCATCACGTTGCCGTAGTCGAACTCCTTGGTCATCTGCTGCACGATGGTGCCGCGGTAGGTCTGAAGCAGGCGCGGCGGCGCTTCCGACTTGGTGCCGGGCGCCTTCGGGGCTGCTTCCTTCTTCGGGGCTTGCTGCTTGGCCTTCGCCACTACTACTGCGCCTCCGTCTTGCGCACGCGCTCGTACGGCTCGCCGCAGTGGCGGCAGACCAGAGCGCGGGCGCCGGATTCGAGCACGGTGTGCTTGGTCCGGGTCGGGCGGCCGCAGTGCGGACAGACGAGCATCACGTTGGAGTAGTCGAGCGGGGCTTCGAAGTCGACGATTCCACCCTGGGCGACCTGAGTGCCGCCCCGCCGCGCGCCCGCCTTGGTGTGGCGCTTGAGGATGTTGACTCCCTTGACCACGATCTTGTGCTGGTCGGGAAGTGTGCGCAAAACCTCGCCCTGCTTGCCCTTGTCCTTGCCCGCGGTGACGATCACGGGATCGCCGGGCGCAAGCTCTAGCCAGCGGCGCTTCGGTTCCGGTTTGTTTCTCAGCATGTGTTGGTTACAGGACCTCCGGGGCGAGCGAGATGATCTTCATGAAGTTGCGCTCGCGCAGCTCACGCGCGACGGGCCCGAAGATGCGGGTGCCGCGCGGGTTGTTGGCCGTCGCGAGGAGGACGGCCGCGTTCTCGTCGAAGCGGATCAATGAGCCGTCCGGTCGCTTGTATTCCTTGTTTACCCGCACCACGACGGCCTTAACCACCTCGCCCTTCTTGACCTGGCCGCCCGGCTGGGCGGACTTGACCGTGGCGGTGATGATGTCGCCTACGTACGCGTACTTGCGGTAGTGGCCCCCGGCCACGCGGATGACCAGGAGCTCCTTCGCCCCCGAGTTGTCCGCGACCTTCAAACGAGTCTCTTGCTGAACCACTATCGCTCCACCTCTCGAAGAGGCTTACCGGGGTCCCCGCGAAATCGAAGATTTCGTGGGGTGGTGCGCCGGGTTTCTTGCTGAACCATCTGTCGTTACTTCGCTTTCTCCACGATCTCGAGCACACGCCATCGCTTCTCCTTCGAGATCGGACGCGTTTCGGTGATGCGGACGAGGTCGCCCACGCCGCACTCGTTCTTCTCGTCGTGCACTTTGAACTTGGTTCGCTGCTGGATCGTCTTGCGGTACAGGCGGTGGGCCTTCGAGGAGCCGACCTGGACGATGACGGTCTTGTCCATCTTGTCGGCGATGACGGTGGCCAGGCGGACCTTGCGCCTTCCGCGCGTGGAAGCGGTGGGCTGCTGAGTAGCTGTATCGGTCATCCTGCGTCCTCACCGGTGGGCCCGCGCCGGCCTGCCGGCGTGGGCCCAGCGCTCTTCTTGCGCCCGCGCTTGGGCTTGGGAGCCTCTTCCACCACCGCCTCTTCCTCTGGCTCTGGCTCAGCCACGGCCACGGCGCTGGGCTGGGCCTCCTCCAGGGTGGGACCGATTCCGAAATCCCTCTCTCGCAGGACGGTCATGATCCGCGCGATGTCGTGCCGGACCTTGGAGATCTGGCTCGAGTTCTCGAGCTGGCCGACCGCGTGCTTGAACCGGAGCTCGTAGAGCTCACGGCGCGCGGTACGGAGGCGCATCCCAAGCTCGTCGGCTTCCAGCACGCGGAGCTCGTCGACTTTCATCTGGGACCTCCACTTTCGGCGGAGGTGACGAACCGCGTCTTGATCGGCAGCTTGGCTGCGGCGAGCTTCATTGCCTCTTTCGCGACCTGAGGCGTAACGCCACCCATCTCGAACAAAACGCGGCCAGGCTTGACCACCGCGACCCAGCCTTCGGGGTTGCCCTTGCCAGAACCCATGCGGGTCTCGGCGGGCTTTTTGGTGATGGACTTGTCAGGGAAGACACGAATCCAGATCTGACCGCCGCGCTTGACGTGGCGGGTCATCGCGCGCCGCGCCGCCTCGATCTGCCGGTTGCTCATCCAGCACGCTTCCATCGCCTGCAGGCCGAAGTCGCCGAACGCGACCGTGGCACCCTGCGTGGCGATGCCGGTGCGGCGACCGCGGTGCATCTTGCGGTACTTGACTCGCTTGGGGATCAGCATCAGCTCTTGGGTTTCCTGGCTGTCGTCGTCTTCTTGGCGGCCGGCTTGGCGGGGGCCTTCTTGGCCGCGGCCGTGCCGGCAGCCTCTGCCTTGGGCTTCGGGGCCGCCTTGGGCCGGGCAGCAGCGGCCGGCTTCTTGGTCTCGACCGTCGTGGCGGCGGCCCGAGTACGCCTGGGGGCAGGCTGGGGTGCCGGCTCGGTCGGAGCCACTTCGACCGGCGCCGCCTGTGCCTGGGAGAGTGCCTCGACGAGCTCTGGCTGCGGGGCGATCGCCTCAGCGATGGGCACCGTCTCCTCCTGGATGGCGGCGAGCCGGCGCTGGACCGGCGAGATCTGGTCCTTGTAGATCCAGCACTTCACGCCGATGGCGCCGAACGTGGTCTTGGCGGTGGCGCGGCCGAAGTCGATGTCGGCGCGCAGGGTGTGCAGCGGGACGCGGCCTTCGCGGTCCCACTCCCTTCTGGCCATCTCAGCGCCACGCAAGCGGCCGCCGCAGTAGATCCTCACGCCCTTCGCGCCGGAGCGCATAGTGCGCAGGATCGCCTGCTTCATCGCGCGCTTGTAGCTGATGCGGCGCTCGATCTGCGAGGCGATGTTCTCCGCGACGAGCTGCGCGTCGAGCTCGGGCTGCTTGATCTCCTGAATCGAGATCCGCACCCGGTTGCCGAATCGCTTCTCGAGGTCTTCGCGCAGCTGGTCGACCGACGATCCGCCTTTGCCAATCACGATGCCGGGCTTCGCCGTATGGATCGTCACGGTCAGCTGCGCGTTGGAAGAACGCTCGGTCTCGATCTTCGCGATGCCTGCGTTACGCAGGCGCGCGAGGATGACGCGGCGCATCTCCAGGTCCTCGTGGAGCATCTTCGTGTAGTCCTTGGGATTGGCGAACCAGTTCGCCTCCCAGGGACGGAAGACGCCGAGTCGGAAAGCGTTCGGATGAACCTTATGTCCCAACTATCTCTTTACCTCTGGCTGGTCTTCGACGACCGCCGTGATGTGGCAGGTGCGGTGGAAGTACTCGTGCGCCATGCTGCGGCTCACCGGGCGCCGGCGACGGAAGGTCGGACCTTCGTCGATGAGAAGCTGCTTGAGCACGAGGTCGTCGCGGTTGAGGTTGAAGTTGTGCTCGGCGTTGGCGGCGGCGGATTTGATCGCCTTGGCCACGTCCTTCGCCGCGTGCTTGGGCGAGAACTCCAGCAGGGCGAGCGCTTCCGACACCTTCATTCCCTTCACGGAGTCGGCCACCAGCCGCGCTTTGCGGGGCGTTCTACGGACAAACCTCTGCACTGCGGAAACTTCCATCGTTGCCATGCCCTACTTGACCGTCGTCGTCTTTTCGGTGTGGGTGCCGTGGCCGCGGAAGTGACGGGTCGGCGCGAACTCGCCCAGCCTGTGGCCGACCATGTTCTCGCTGATGAAGACGGGCACGTGCTTGCGGCCGTCGTGCACCGCGATCGTGTGACCGACCATGTCGGGATAGATGACGGACGCGCGCGCCCAGGTGCGGATCACCTTCTTGTCGCGCGTCTGGTTCATCTTCTCGATCTTGTCGCGAAGGGAAGGGCTGATAAACGGTCCCTTCTTGGTTGATCTGCTCACTTACTTTTTGCGTCCTTTCTTCTCGCGGCGCCGGATGATGAGCTTGCTCGACGCCTTGTTCTTCTTGCGCGTGCGGTAGCCGAGTGCGGGCTTGCCCCAAGGCGTCTTGGGATTGCCACCGGGTCCCGTCTTGCCCTCGCCACCGCCATGTGGATGGTCGCGGGGGTTCATCGTCGAGCCGCGCACTTCGGGGCGCTGGCCCAGCCAGCGGCTGCGGCCGGCCTTGCCGCCGGACTCGTTCTCGTGCTCGATATTACCGACCTGGCCGATGGTGGCCTGGCAGCGGATGTGAATCCGGCGCAGCTCGCCGCTCGGCATGCGGATGACCGCGTAATCGCCTTCCTTGGCAAGCAGCTGCGCGCTCGTGCCGGCCGATCGCACGAGCTGGCCGCCTCTTCCCAGGGTCAGCTCGATGTTGTGGACGGTGGAACCGACGGGGATGTGCTCGAGGGGGATCGCGTTGCCGATTCTTACGGGAGCCTCGACGCCGGCTTCGATCGGGTCGCCGACCTTCAGGCCCAGCGGCGCCAGGATGTAGCGCTTCTCGCCGTCCTTGTAATGAATGAGCGCGATGCGGGCGCTCCGGTTGGGGTCGTATTCGATGGTCGCGACCTTGCCCGGCACCCCGACTTTGTCGCGTTTGAAGTCGATCTTGCGGTAGATCTTTCGGTAGCCACCACCCTGATGGCGCGTCGTGATCCGTCCCTGGTTGTTGCGCCCGGCGTGCGTCGGGAGCGACTCGAGCAGGGTCTTCTCCGGCGTGTCTGTCGTGATCTCGTCGAAGCCGGAGATCGTCATGAACCTTCTTCCAGGGCTCGTCGGCTTGAACTTTCTTACTGGCATTTTCTACACGCTCCCGAACAGGCCTTCGATCTTCTGGCCTTCGCCGAGCGTCACGATCGCCTTCTTCCAGTCGGTCGTCTTACCGACCGAGCCCGCCCCGGTGCGGCGAAAGCTGCGCCTCTTCTTGCCGCGCATGCTCACGGTGTTGATGTCGCGGACCTTGATGTTCTGCGTCTCGTACTGCTCTTCGAGCGCCTTCTTGATCTCGGTCTTGCTCGCGGTGGGCGAGACCTTGAACGTATAGCGGCCTTGCGTGTAGAGCTGGTAGGTGCGCTCGGTGATGACCGGGCCGATCACGATCTCGCTCGCCGCTCGCGTCGTCATCTGACCTCGCCCTGCTCGCGCCGGCTGAAGTTTTCTTCGAGCAGCTCGATCGAGTCCTTCGCCAGCAACAGGTACGTATGCGAGAACAGGTCTCGCACATTCAGGTTGCGGGCGAGGACGATCTTCGCGCCGGCCAGATTCTCGAACGACCGACTGACCGTGTAGTTCGGCGCAGGCAGCACGACCAGCGCGGTGCTGTCGAAGCCGATCGTTTCCAGGAGCTCGGCGGCCTGGCTGGTCTTCGGCTCGTCGAAGACGAATGACTCGATGACCCTGATCTGGCCGTCAATGGCCTTCTGGCTGAGCGCGCTGCGCAGGGCGAGGCGGCGCATCTGCTTGGGCATCCTCTGCGAGAAATCGCGCGGCCGCGGGCCGAAGACGTTCCCGCCGCCTTTCATGCTCGGCTCTCTGGTCGAGCCGTGGCGGGCGCGGCCGGTGCCTTTCTGCCGGTAGGGCTTGGCCCCACCGCCCGAGACGTCGCCTCTTGTTTTGGTGCTCGCGGTGCCCTGGCGCGCGTTGGCCAGCTGGCGGAGGTAGGCCTGGTGCATGACGGGTACGTTCGGCTTTTCCGAGAAGATCGCCTCGGGCAGGTCGACCTCGCCGTTGCGCTCGCCGAGGGCGTCGAAGAACGGCACCTGCAGCGGTTTGGGCTCCTTCGCTTCCGCTGCCTTCTTGGTTCGGGTTCTTGTTTTGGTTTCCGCCATCAGACCTTCCTCGGGTTCGGTTTGCCGGCCGGACCCTTGGGCTTGACCTTCTTGGTCGACTGCCTGACGAGGACGAGCGCGCCTTTCGCGCCCGGCACTCCGCCTTTGACCAAAAGCAGGTTCCTCTCGGCGTCGACACGCACCACCTTGTAGGCGCGAGACGTTGTCCGCACGTTGCCCATCTGGCCCGACATGCGCACGCCCTTGAAGACGCGAGCCGCGTCGGTTGCGCCGATCGCGCCCGGCTGGCGAACGTTCATCGAGCCGTGTGACTCGGGCCCCCGGCTGAACTTATGCCGCTTGATGAGGCCCTGAAAACCCTTGCCTTTGCTGGTGCTGGTCACGTCGACGAGCTCGCCGGCGGCGAAGATCTCCGCCTTCAGCTCCTGACCGGCCTCGACTCCCTCGTAGTTGCGGATCTCGACGATGTGGTGGTGCGGGTCGAGGTTTGCCTTCTTGAACTCGCCCAGCTGAGGGTTGTTGAGCCGGCCCTCTTTGGCCGGCGCGAACGCGATGCGGACGGCCTGGTAGCCGTCCTTCTCAGCGGTTCGCAGCCCAAGCACCCGGCATGGCCCGGCCTCGAGCACGGTCACGGCGGAGGTGGTGCCGTCGGGGTTGAACAGCTGAGTCATGCCCAGCTTCCTCGCGAGTAGGCCTTTCATGACTTGATTTCGATGCTCACGCCCGCAGGCAGGCTGAGGCGCATCAAGGCGTCGACCACCCTTGGGTTCGGGTCGAGGATGTCGACGATGCGCTTGTGCGTGCGCATCTCGAACTGCTCGCGCGAGTCCTTGTCGATGAAGGGGCTGCGGATCACGGTCAGCTTGGAGATCTCGGTGGGAAGCGGAATCGGGCCGGCAGTGCGCGCGTTCGTACGGCGGGCGGTGTCGACGATCTTGTCCGCCGCCTGGTCCAGCACCCGGTGGTCATAGGCCTTGAGCCGGATCCGAATCTTCTGCGCCACTACTGCCTGCCCTTCTCCTTATCTATATGTGATGTGGGTTACTTGACGACCTCGGTCACCACGCCGGCGCCGACCGTCTTGCCGCCTTCGCGAATGGCGAACCGGAGTGCCGGCTCGATGCCGATTGGCTCGCCGAGGGTGATGTCCATCACGACGTTGTCGCCCGGCATCACCATCTCGACGCCCTCGGGCAGCTTGACCTCACCCGTCACGTCGGTGGTCCGCATGTAGAACTGCGGGCGGTAGCCGGTGAGGAACGGCGTGTGGCGGCCGCCCTCTTCCTTGGTCAACACGTAAACCTGGGCCTTGAACTGCGTGTGCGGGGTGATCGAGCCCGGCTTCGACAGCACCTGGCCACGCACGACGTCCTCGCGCTTCACGCCACGGAGCAACGTTCCGACGTTGTCGCCGGCCTGGCACTCGTCCATGTCCTTGTGGAACATCTCGATGCCGGTCACGACGGTCTTCGTGGTCGGGTGGATGCCCACGATCTCGATTTCCTCGTTCTTCTTGAGCTTGCCGCGCTCGACACGACCGGTGGTCACGGTGCCACGACCTTCGATCGTGAACACGTCCTCGATCGGCATCAGGAACGGCTTGTCGACCGGCCGCTCCGGCTCCGGGATATAGGTGTCGACGGCGTTCATCAGCTCGAGGATCTTCGGCGACCACTCGGGGTCGCCCTCGAGGGCCTTGAGGGCCGAGATGCGAACGATCGGGATATCGTCCCCCGGGTACTCGTACTTGTTGAGCAGCTCGCGCAGGTCGAGCTCGACCAGCTCGATGAACTCCTTGTCATCGACCATGTCGCACTTGTTGAGCGCAACCACGAGGAAAGGTACGTTCACCTGGCGAGCCAGGATGATGTGCTCGCGGGTCTGCGGCATCGCGCCGTCGTTGGCGGCCACGACCAGGATCGCGCCGTCCATCTGGGCAGCGCCGGTGATCATGTTCTTGATGTAGTCCTGGTGGCCCGGGCAGTCCACGTGCGCGTAGTGGCGCTTCTCCGTCTCGTATTCGACGTGCGTGATTGAGATCGTGATACCCCGCGCCTTCTCCTCCGGTGCCTTGTCGATCCGGTCAAACGGTGTGAACTCGGCCAAGCCCTTCTCCGATAGCACCTTGGTGATGGCAGCCGTCAGCGTCGTTTTGCCATGGTCGATGTGACCGATGGTCCCGACGTTCAGGTGGGGCTTGGTCCGCTCAAACTTCTTCTTCGCCACTGTCTCCTCCTAACTAACTCCGCGCCTTTTCGCGGCGGCCCACAGCCTCCGCCAGGTTTCCGGGCATCTCTGCGTAATGACTGAATTCCATCGAATAGGTCGCGCGCCCCGACGTCATCGAGCGAAGCTCGGTGGCGTAGCCGAACATCTCGGCCAGGGGCACGGTGGCCTTCACGTTCTGCGACGTGCCGCGGCCTTCCATGCCGAGGATATGACCGCGACGCGACGCGAGGTCGCCCATGACATCGCCGAGGTATTCCTCGGGCATCACGACGTCGACCTTCATGATCGGCTCGAGCAAGTACGGCTGCGCCTTGTGCATACCGTCCTTGACCGCCATCGAACCGGCGACCTGGAACGCCATCTCGCTCGAGTCGACGGGATGGTACGAACCGTCGACGAGCGTGACGGTGATATCGACGACCGGGTAGCCGGCCGCGACGCCCGTCTGGATCGCTTCGCGGATGCCCTTCTCGACCGCGGGGATGTACTCCCTCGGGATGCGACCCTGGGTCACCTTGTCTTCGAAGATGAAGCCGCTCCCGCGCTCGCCCGGACGGACCACAACCTCGGCGTGGCCGTACTGGCCCTTGCCGCCGGTCTGGCGGACGAACCGCCCGACACCCTTGGCCTCGCGCTTGATGGCCTCCTTGTAGGCGACCTGCGGCTTGCCCTGGTTGGCGTCGACGCGGAACTCGCGCAGCATGCGGTCGATGATGATCTCGAGGTGGAGCTCGCCCATGCCCTCGATGATCGTCTGGCCCGTCTCCTCGTCGGTGTGCACCTTGAAGGTCGGGTCCTCTTCGGACAGCCGCTGCAGCGCCATGCCGAGCTTCTCCTGGTCGACCTTTGTCTTCGGTTCGATGGCGACCGAGATCACCGGCTCGGGGAACGTGATCGACTCGAGCAGGATCGGGTGCGCCTCGTCACAAAGGGTGTCGCCAGTCGTGGTCACCTTCAACCCGACCGCGGCGGCGATGTCGCCCGTGAAGACCTCGTCAACGTCCTCGCGGCGGATGGCGTGCATGCGCAGGATGCGGCCGATCCGCTCGCGCTTGCCGGTCGACGCGTTCATCACCGACGAGCCCGCCTTCAGACGCCCTGAGTAGACGCGGAAGAACGTCAGCTTGCCGACGCCTTGCGGGTCCATCTGGATCTTGAAGGCCAGCGCGGAGAACGGCTCGTTGTCATCGTGCTCGCGCACCTCCAAAGCGCCAGTCTTCGGGTCCTTGCCCTCGACCGCCGGCACGTCCGCCGGCGACGGCAGGTAATCGACAACCGCGTCGAGGATCGGCTGTACGCCGCGGTTGCGCAGCGCAGCGCCGCAGAGCACGGGGACGAGCACGCCCGCGACCGTGCCGCGGCGCAATCCCGCCTTGATCTCTTCCTCGGCGATGTCCTGCTCCTCGAGGTACTTGTGCATGATCCCGTCGTCGAAGTCGGCGACGGCCTCGATCAGGTCGTGCCTGTACTGGCTGACCAGGTCCTGCATGCCGGCCGGGATGTCCAGCGACTCGGTGCTCTTGGTGCCCAGGTCGTCGGTGTAGACGATCGCCTCTTTGCTCAGCAGGTCGATGTAGCCCTGGAAGTTCGCCTCGGAGCCGATGGGCAGCTGGATCGGGATCGCCCGGGCGCCCAGGCGCGTACGGATCGAGTTCAACGAACCGTAGAAGTCCGCTCCGATGCGGTCCATCTTGTTGATGAAGGCGATGCGAGGCACGCCGTAGCGGTCGGCCTGGCGCCAGACCGTTTCGGACTGCGGCTCGACGCCAGCGACCGCGTCAAAGACCGCAACCGCGCCGTCGAGCACGCGGAGGCTCCGCTCGACCTCGACCGTGAAGTCCACGTGCCCGGGTGTGTCTATGATGTTGACCGCGTGGTCGCGCCAGTTGGCCGTTGTCGCGGCCGACGTGATCGTGATCCCGCGCTCCTTCTCCTGGACCATCCAGTCCATGGTCGCGGCTCCCTCGTGGACCTCGCCCATCTTGTGGATACGTCCCGCGTAGAAAAGGATCCGCTCGGTCGTCGTCGTTTTGCCCGCGTCTATATGCGCCATGATCCCGATGTTTCGGACCTTGTCGATGGCGACGGGACGTTCCTGCATCTTCAGTGCCACGTTCATCTCTTAGTACCGGAAGTGCGAGAAAGCTTTGTTGCTTTCGGCCATCCGGTGCGTCTCCTCTTTGCGCTTTACCGCACCGCCGGTGTTCTGCGCAGCATCAAGAATCTCGAAAGCGAGCTTCTCGGACATACTCTTCCCACCGCGCTGCCTCGCGAAACGAACGAGCCACCGGCGGGCGAGAGCAAGCCGGCGCTCCGGGCGGATCTCGACTGGGACCTGGTAGGTGGCGCCGCCGACCCGCCGAGGCTTGACCTCGAGCAGTGGCGTCGCGTTGCGCAGGGCCGAGTCGAAAACCTCCAGCGGCTCCTTCTTCGCCTGCTTGGAGGCGCGGGCCAGCGCGTCATAGACGACCTTCTCGGCCGTGGACCGCTTGCCGCGGCTCATGACGACGTTCACGAACTTGGCGATCGCCTCCGACTGGTACACCGGGTCGGGCGCGACGACACGCTTGACGGGACGGTTGCGGCGAGGCATCAGGCTGCCGCCTTGCCCTTTTCCCGCTTCGCTCCGTACTTCGACCGAGCCTTTTTGCGGTTCTTGGTGCCGGCCGTGTCGAGCGTGCCGCGGATGATGTGGTAGCGGACGCCCGGCAGGTCTTTGACGCGGCCTCCCCGGATGAGCACAACCGAGTGCTCCTGGAGGTTGTGGCCGATGCCCGGGATGTAGGCGGTGACCTCGATGCCGGTGGTCAGCCGGACGCGCGCGACCTTGCGGAGGGCCGAGTTCGGCTTCTTGGGGGTCTGGGTGTAGACGCGCACGCAGACTCCCCGCCTCTGCGGTGAGCCCTTGAGAGCGGGCGCCTTAGACTTCGCTCTGGCCGCCCTGCGCCCAAGGCGGACCAACTGCTGGATG
>VBGV01000367.1 GCA_005880755.1 Chloroflexota bacterium | reverse complement strand
ATCAGGTTCGCGATCAAGGGCACGTCCCCCAGCTCGCCGGGCCGGATGCGGAGCGTCATTTTGGGCGGTCGCGCAGGCGGAAGACGAAACGCATCGCGCCGTGCGTGTCCGATAAGCTTGCGATCTTGTTGTCGACCAGCCCCGCATCGAGACCGGCGTCGATGAGGTCGGTGTCGCGCAGCGGGCCGCGGCCGCCCTTGGGCCGAACCACCCAGACGGCGCCGTTGGGCTCGATCCAGGTCTTGATCTCTTTCAACTTCTCGAGATCCTGTATCTCGTTCGCGCCCAGAAAGACGATGTCACAGCGCGACCGCGGCTTGCCCCGGACGATGTCTGACGTCCGCGATCGAAGGAGCTTGAGAAACTGGGGATCGTCGAGATCGACAACCGCAACCTTGGCGCCCGGTTTCACGCCGAGCTTGTCGAGCAGCGGTCGCGTCGACGCGACGTCCGGGCTCAGCCTCGTGTTTCCTCATTGCCGCCGCGAATCGCGCCGAAGACGATGACTCCCAGCAGCCAGCCGCCGTACGCGCCGGCGATGGCGAGGACGATGACCGGGATCGGACTGCCGACGCGGCTCGAGAGCAGGCTGCCGAGACCCGCCAGCGCCGCAAACACCAGAGCTCCGGCAATCCCTCCCGCCACAGCACCGGCGAGCGCCGCGGCGTTGTTGGGCGGTTTCAGACCTCGATCACCTGCAGGTCTTTGACCGCGCCGGTGACCGTGCCCGAGTACACGTGATTGAAGAAGAAGCGCGTATCTGGGTGACGCTTCCTCAACTTCGTCGCCGCCTCCCAGCTCATGTGGCTGAAGACGTCGCCCGGACCGGTGGCCTCGACAATCGCGGCATCGGCTCCCCGGACCAGCTTGTCCAGTGGCGCTGTGGGCTCGGTGTCGCCGGAGTAAGCCACGACCTTGCCGTTGACGTGGATGCGATATCCATTGCTGCCCATGGTCCCGTGGTCCAGCTTGATGCTCTCGTACTTGACCCCTGCCACGGTGCCGGATGCCTTCGCGGTCACGTAGCGGACCTTGAACTGGGGCCGCATGACCCGGTTCCAGTCGGGTCCCCAGCTGACCTCCCACAATTTCTCCAGGTACTGCTCGACGCCGGCCGGGCCGACGAAGGTGAGCGGACGCCGGTCGACGAAAACGCGATGCAGGACGAAGGGCGGCAGGCCGAGCGTGTGGTCGCCGTGAAAATGGGTGAGGAAGACGACCTCGATGTCGCCTGGGTCGACTCCAAGACGATGCATGTGCGGCAGGAGCGGCGCGCCACCGTCCAGGAGCACCCGGCCATCGACCACCACGGCCCCGTTGTAGCGGTCCAGCGAGAACGCCGCGCCGCTGCCGAGGAACGCGAGCTTTACGCGATGGTTACCGCTGGGTTGAGATACACGTCCTGGATTGCGTGTAGTAATTCGATGCCCTCCTTCATCGGGCGCTGAAACGACTTCCGGCCGCTGATCAGACCCATGCCGCCCGCGCGTTTGTTGATGACCGCGGTGCGGACAGCCTCTTTCAGGTCTGTCGCGCCTTTGCTCTCTCCCCCCGAGTTGATGAGACCGGCTCGCCCCATGTAGTTGCTGATGACCTGATAGCGGCAGAGATCGATGGGGTGGTCGGTCGAAAGTTTGTCGTAGACGGCGGGCGAGGTCACGCCGAAGCCGATGACCTCAAAACCGCGGTTGGTGGTGGGCAGCTTCTGCTTGATGATGTCGGCTTCGATGGTGACGCCGAGATGGTTGGCCTGGCCGGTCAGGTCGGCCGCGACCTCGTAGTTCACGCCGTCCTTCTTGAAGGCCGGGTTGCGCACGTAGCACCAGAGCACCGTGGCCATGCCGAGCTCATGCGCCGCATGAAAGGCAAAGGCGATCTCCTGCAGCTGGCGGTCGGATTCCGCCGAGCCGAAATAGACCGTGGCCCCGACCGCGACCGCGCCCATATCCCATGCTTCCTTAACGGTCCCGAACAGGATCTGGTCGTAGTGGTTGGGATAAGTGAGGAGCTCGTTATGGTTGAGCTTGCAGATGAAGGGGATCCTGTGCGCGTACCGCCGCGCCACCGAGCCGAGGACGCCGAATGTCGAGGCGACGGCGTTGCACCCGCCCTCGACGGCCAGCTCGACGATCTTGGCCCCATCGAAGTAGATGGGGTTGGGCGCGAACGAGGCGCCCGCGGTGTGCTCGATGCCCTGGTCGACGGGCAGGATCGAGACGTAGCCTGTGCCGGCGAGCCGCCCGTGGTCGAGGAGCGACTCGATGCTGCGGAGGACGCGTGTCGGCCGGTCGCTGTCCTTCCACACGCGATCCACGAAGTCGCCGCCGGGGAGGTGGAGCTGCTCTTTGGGCACGGTCTGGCACTTGTGCTCGAGGAGGTCTCGGGCGTCACCTCCCAGCACCTCTTCTATCTTCTCTATGGAGACCTTGGTAACAGTTGCCATCATCGCCTCTTACACATTTGATTAGTACGCCCCGCAGGTTCGCGAATTGCCATCCGTCACTCTATAGTGCGCCGATATGACCCAGCGGGCGAGTGACCTTCTGGCCGAGGTGGCCGACCGCCTCTCCACCGATGCTACGCAGAGCGGAATGGTGGTCGCCGAGGCGGTGAGGGCGATCGAGCCGGAGCTGCTGAAGGGGTACAAGGACGGCTCGATCGACGAGCTCGTCAACATGTCGATCAACTTCCTGAGGGCGCTTTTCCGGTCGCTCAGGCCGGACTCCAAGCTCCCCTGGCCCGAGTACTACACGCAGGCGCGGGAGTACGCCCGACGGTACGCGGAGAAGGGCGTGCCGCTGGAGTCCCTGATGGAAGGCCTGGCGATCTTCCGCCGGACGGTCGTCGCGCGCGTCACGGACGAGCTGGGCGAGAGCCCGTACGCGGACGAGGTGCTGCTGCTTGCCCAGAGCCGGCTTGGCGACGTGATCGAGCACCTGAACTCCATGTTCATCCGCGGCTACCTCGACTGGACGGAAAGCAAGTACAGCGCCAGGCAGAGCGAGCTGCGCGGGCTGTACCACATCGCCAGCGCGCTCGGCCGCTCGCTCGACGTGAGCGAGATCGCCGAGGTCGGCCTGCGCGAGACGCTCAAGGTGCTGGGGCTCCAGGCGGGCGCGGTGTGGGTTCGCGACGGCGCACGGCTCAAGCTGGCCAAGACGATCGGCATGCAGCCGGGCGAGGAGGACGAGTTCTCCGACTCCGGGCGGTCGGGCCTGATGAGGGTGCTGGAGGTTTCGACCGGTCCCGCCGAGTCGCGCGTCGACCGCATCGCGGGGGAGTGGAGCGCGATCCGCGCCGAGCTCAGGACCAAAGGCGTGCTGCTCGGCGCGATGACCGTCGCCACGCGCCTGCCCAGGACCTTTGAATCGAGCGACCTGGAATTCGTCGCCGCCGTCGCGGACCAGATCGCTGTCGCCCTCGACCGCGCGCGCCAGCACACGAAAGAGGCGCGCACGGACTACCTCACGGGCCTTGCCAATCGACCGGAGTTCGAGCGGGCGATCGACCGCGCCGTCGCATCGGCGGACCGGCACAAGCGCCGCCTGGCGCTGATGATGATCGACCTCGACAACCTGAAAGACATCAACGACACGTACGGACACCACGTCGGAGACGAGGCGATCCGCGTCCTCGCCGCGGAGCTCCAGCGCGCGGTCCGCGCCACCGACACGTGCGGACGGCTCGGAGGCGACGAATTCGGTGTTGCGATGCCGGATGCCGACGAACGCGACGCCCGTGAGGTCGGCAACCGCGTGCGCGAGGCGCTCGAGCACCTCAACCGCACCGCGAAGCTTCCGGTGCCCGTGGAGTTCAGCATCGGCATCACGGCCTGGCGCCAGGGCCTCGACTGGCAGGCGATGTACCAGTCGGCCGACAAGGCGTTATACGTCGACAAGCGGCGGCGGCACGCCGCCAAGAAGAGGCTTGGCGAAACTCCGGTCAAAACTCCCAGCGACTGAGGGCAACACCGTCCTCGACGCTTCGTTCTTCGAACGAGACACGGTTGTCGTGGCGCGCGACCTGTTGGGCAAGGTCCTCGTTCGCGAGCTCGACGGGCAGGTGATGTGGGGCAGGCTCGTCGAGGTCGAGGCCTACCTCGGCCCGGACGACCTGGCCGCCCACTCGAAAGGTGGTCGCCGGACTCCACGCACCGAGGTGATGTTCGGTCCGCCGGGCCACGCGTACGTCT
>VBGV01000366.1 GCA_005880755.1 Chloroflexota bacterium | reverse complement strand
TTCGTAAGTGGGTGTGAGCTCAACATTTATCGCTCGTGACATACCGGCCTTGAGCAACTCGATCTCGATGGATCCGATGCCACCGCCCACCTCGAGAAGCGTCTTGCCTTCGACGCCCCGCTCTCTGATGAAATCGAAGATTCGCCTAGAAGTCCCATCGAGGCCCTTGCGCCGGTAGCGCTTCGCTTCTCCGGCCGCGTTCTTCTCGCTGAAGATTTGCCGGTAACCCTTCGGTGTGCAGCAGTCGCTCACGTCGAGCGTCGCGCTCGAATCGAATAGCCGAGGGTGCCGAACTCCCGAGCGCTTTCCTCTCCGCGGGCGCCTGCGAACGTGTCGAGTGGATTGGCCAGCTCGATGTCGATCAGCCCGGCACCGCCGATCACCGTCTCCCACCCTGCGCACGGCAGGGCACCCGCGATTCAACCGGTCCAGAGATCGATGTCATGGAGCGCCTCCTCAGGGACCGGACGCTCAAGACAGATGTCCGCAACCGTCATCCGCCCGCCGGGCCTGAGCACGCGGTAGATCTGTCGGTAAACGCCGATCTTGTCTGGGCAGAGGTTGATGACCCCATTTGAGATGACGACGTCCGCCCAGCCATCCTCGACGGGCACATCTTCGATCAGACCCTCGCGAAACTCGACATTGTCCAGGCCCAACCTGGCGGCCATCGACCGGCTGCGATCCAGCATCTCAGGAGTCATGTCGACTCCAATCACCCTACCTTCGCGACCCACCCAGAGCGCCGCCAAGAACGAGTCCATACCAGCTCCGGAGCCGAGATCGACAACTCTCTCACCAGGCTTCGGGCCGCCCCAAAAGAAAGGGTTGCCTACGCCAGCAAACGCTTCGCACGCGTAATCGGGGAGCTGGTCGAGCGGCGTCGCTGGATAGCCGAGTCTAATCGCGTGGGGGCGCCCGGTATGGAAGTGATACTCAGCCGTCGGGTCCTCGGCGACTTCGCGAACGCCGTCGCCATGAACACTTCGCCGCGGTAGACGTACTGGTCGCCGTCGGCGCTTGAGAGCCGTCTTCGAATCCGGCCCAAGCAAGCCTCACGGTCCTTCTCGCTCAAAGACAGAAGCCTTAGGCGCGAGCTGCTCCGTACCTGATAGTCGAAGTGATCATCCGGTCGCCATCGGTGCTCAATCGACTCACTCCAAACTTTGATCGATACGAAGCCTGCCTTCCCGAGCAAAGCCGTCATCTTCTGAGCGGTGTCGCAGCAAGCCCGATTGTCGACGGCAGGCAGCTCGAGCATCTGGGCGCCGGCTGCTTGCAGCTCGTCATCCCAAATGGCGTTGGCCGGCGCCATGTTTTCCGATCCCCATGTAACCGTGCCCAGTGCGCCTCTCGGCTGCAACACGCGACTCACCTCCGCAAGGCACTGCTCGGGGTATGGCAGGTGAAAGAGGACGAAAGCGACGACCGCCACCTGGAACCCGTTGGCGGGCAGCGCCAGATTCTGCACATCCATCAGTGCAAGTGGGCCCGAGTGCTTGTCTTTGGCCAGGCGAAGCATGCCCGGTGAACGATCGACGCCGACGATCACCGCACTTGGAGCAGCACGCTTTATCGTCGGCAGCAATGCACCTGCGCCGGTGCCAATGTCGACGACGCTCCTGGTCGTGCTGGATAGAGGAAGGCGTGAAATGAGACGCTCGCCAACCGGCCGGATGATCGGACTCCACAATGCTTCATAGGCTCCGGCGCGCTGTGTGTATCGGTCGGCCAGCATCGCCGTCTGCTGATTGGCCGTCAGGTCAGCCTGGTTCATCGGTCCGCAGTCGAACTGCCGACTCCGTCCGACTCCACGGCATTCCCGGCGTCGGCCCATTCCGGCAGCCCGTCGCTGAGGTATCGGGCGGAGTAACCGTGCTCACGGAGGGTCCGGGCCGCTTCCGGCGCAAAAGCGCAGTACGGACCGCGGCAGTAAGCCACGACCTCCCGCTCCCGTGGTAACTCCCGCAGTCTCTGCTCCAGCTCCGCAAGCGGAATCGAGACCGCGCCGGCAACATGCGCAGCTTGATACTCCTCCGCAGGTCGGACATCGACCACGACCAACGGTTCGCCCGACCTGAGTCGGGCCAGAAGCTGATCGCCGCTGATCGCTTCGAGGCCTTCCCGTGAACCCAGGTACGCCTCGACTAGGCCCGGTACCCCCGGCAGCCTTTCAGCCGCCAACGAGCGCAATGCCACCCAGAACCGATAGACGGCCGGCGAGGCCAGCCGATACCGAATGCGCGTCCCATCCCTGGTCGCTGCGACAAGTCCGGCCTCCTTCAAGACCTGCAGGTGACGGCTGGTGTTGGCGACTGACATCGCGACCTGCCGCGACAGTTCCTCGACGCTTCGCTCGCCGTTGGCCAGCACATCGACGATCTCCACCCGCCGCCCACTTGCCGCGGCCTGCGCGATCCGGGCGAATTGATCGAAGAGGTCAGTCTTCAAGGCTCGCTCTGTCATCGCTCGAGTATCCCCGTTTCCGATATGTCTGTCAAGAATTCAATTGATCTCTTGACAATTTGAGAAGTAGGCCCGACAATGCGGCCCAGCGGACTTCTTGGAGGTGATTGAGATGATCGAGCAGAGGCGGGTTCCGATGGCCGACGCAGACCCGGTGCTGGTCGCTGCGGGAGCCACGTCGCACAGCTTCCTGGAGCTGCTCGCGGCGCGCGACTTCGAAAGGCTGGTTGCCTCCCTGGCGAGCGACGCCCACGCTCGGTTCCTGCTTCCACACGGGCTGGAGGAGTACGACGGCCGAGACGCGATCGTTGCCCGGATCAGGAGCTGGTTCGGGTCTGCTTCGGTCTTCGACCTTGCGGCCTCAACCGAGGCCGAGGTCGGAATCCGGCACCGCATCAGCTGGCGGTTCAACGTCGTGCGGGATGGCTCGCGCCAGGTAATCGAGCAGCTTGTTTACCTGGACCTTGGGCCACAGGGCATCGAACGGATCGACCTCCTCTGTTCCGGATTCCTAGCGGCGCCGGGTGTCGCCGCCGGCCCGACTCAGGTCTTCGACGCCGGCGACATGGGCTGCGCCGACGGCCTGGCTCAGGAGTTCCGGCGCCAGATCGCCAACGTCTCGATAGGCGAATCGCTGGATGTCGTCGTCAGCGATCCCGCCGCCAAAGAGGACCTGCCTTCTCTGGCAAGGCTGCTCGGGCAGCGGATCACGTCCACTGCGGCGCACGACGACGGGCGCCTCACCATCACTGTGGAGAGACAGAAATGAACGAGAAGCTGATCTTCAACTGCACCTGGGGCCGTGAAGAGCCGGAGCGGGCAACGCTGCCCTTCATTGCCGCCAACATCGCGGCCACAGCGGGACAGGAGGCAGTCGTCCTCTGCACGATCGAAGCGGTTCGCCTTGGGTGCAAAGGCGGCAGCGAGGGCGTCGAGGCGACCGGGCTGCCCAAGCTCCACGATCTCATGACTGAGTTCATCGCCAATCAGGGCAAGGTGTGGCTCTGCGGGGCCTGTGCCAAGCCGCGGGGCATCACCCCAGAGCAGCTCGCCG
>VBGV01000359.1 GCA_005880755.1 Chloroflexota bacterium | reverse complement strand
GTCGTCGCCTACCTGGGCGTCCAGCGCGCCGGCGGCTGCGTCGTGCTGATGAATCCCGACTACCACCGCGCCGAGGCCGAGCACATCCTTCACGACTCGGAACCCGCGTTCGTCATCGCGGACGGTCCGCGAGCGAAGATCGTCGAAGAGATCGGACCTCACATCGTCCAGGTCGAGACGCTGCCCCTCGGGGCGTCGCCTGGGATGCCCGCGCTCACGCCGGAAAGTGCAGCCGCGATCCTCTACACGTCCGGGACGACTGGGAGGCCGAAGGGCGCGCTGCTCGACCACGGCAACTTCCTCGCCCAGGGTCGCGGCGCGATCGAGGTTTGGCGCTGGACGTCGCGTGACGTCCTCGTCCACGCGCTGCCGCTCTTTCACCTCCACGGCCTCGGCATGGGCCTGCACGGGACGTTGCTGAGCGGAGGCAGCGCGACCCTGGTTCCGTTCACTCCCGCCGGTGTCGTCGCCGAGCTTAAACGGGGCGGGACCATGTTCTTCGGCGTGCCCTCGATGTACCAGCGACTGTGCGACTGGCTCGACGAAAATCCCACCGACCTCTCGCATGTCCGCGTGTTCGTCTGCGGATCGGCGCCCCTGCCGCCCGCACTGTACGAGCGCTGCGCCCGGCTGCTCGGCCAGCCGCCCGTCGAGCGCTACGGCATCACGGAAGGCGGCATCGTGGTGACCAATCCCTACGATGGCCCGCGCCGGCCCGGGCGCGTCGGCCTTCCGTTTCCCGGAATCGAGGTGAAGCTCGGTGAGCTCGACGAGGTCTTGCTCAAGGGCGGCCAGGTCTTCAGTGGCTACTGGCGCAACCCGCAGGCGACCAAGGAGGCGTTCACCGACGACGGTTTCTTCCGCACCGGCGACGTCGGCGAGATCGGGGAGGACGGCACCCTCGCGATCCGCGGCCGGATCAAGGAGCTCATCATCACCGGCGGCTTCAACGTCTACCCGCGCGAGGTGGAGTTGGTGTTGGAGGCGCACCCGGCGGTGCAGGAGGTCGCGGTGGCCGGAGTGCCGAGCGAGAAGTGGGGAGAGGAGGTCACGGCGTTCGTCGTGCCTTCGGGCTCGGAGCCGCTCATCGAAAGCGAGCTCATCGCATTCGCCCAGGAGCGCCTTGCGTCCTACAAATGCCCCAAGCGCGTGGTCAAGATCGACACGCTGCCGCGCAACGCGATGGGCAAGGTGCAGCGTTCGGTGTTGACGTCGCGGGCGTCATGAGGTTCCTCGACCTCACGCAGGACTTCTCGCTCCACACGCCCGCGTTTGCCGGCTACCCCGGCCCGGCGATTCGCTGGATCAAGCACCTCGCGTTCGACCGCGCCGGCGGCCAGGAGATCACGATGACGCTCCACGTCAGCACGCACCTGGACGCACCGGCGCATTTCATGACGGGCGGCAAGTTCATCGGCGACCTGCCACTCGATTTCCTGATCGGGCCCGCGTGCGTGGTCGACCTGCAGCGACTCGGCGTCGGCGATTACGACGTTTACGGGCCCGAACACTTCGAGCGTTGGGAGAAGGACACCGGCCTCAAGATCGAGCACGGCGACATCCTCATCATCCGCACCGGCTATCACCGCTACTACCCGGAGAACTGGACCGACCGCTCACGCGTGGATGAGACGCGTTATTTCATCCGCCACCCCGGACCCGCGCGCAAGTTCGCCGAGTGGGTGCTGAAACGCGGCGTGCGCTGGATCGCGGTCGACGCGGGCAGCGCCGACCATCCGATGAACACGGTCATCCGGCGCATCCGCGCCGACGAGGCGGAGGAAGCCGAGAAGAAGCTGGGCCGCAGCCTCGACGTGATCTTTCCCAAGGCCGACTACCAGATCATGCACACGCTCCTGTTTCCACACGACGTGATCCACATCGAAAACCTCGGAGGGCGCCTCGACGAGGTGCTCGACCGCAAGATCCAGTTCGGCTGCTTTCCCTGGCGGTTCCAGGGCGGCGAGGCCGCATTGTGCCGAGCCGTCGCGATGATCGACGAGTGAAACCGCCCCCGTTCGAGTATCACGTGCCTACAACCGTCGAGGAGACTTGTTCGCTGCTTGGTTCGCTCGAGGACGCGAAGGTGCTTGCCGGCG
>VBGV01000358.1 GCA_005880755.1 Chloroflexota bacterium | reverse complement strand
CTCGCGACGTGTAGTCCTCGGGGTTGGCGCTCGCGATCACGAACAGGTCGAGCGGCAGGCGGACGCGATAACCGCGGATCTGCACGTCCTTTTCTTCCATGATGTTCAAGAGTCCGACCTGGATTCGTTCCGCCAGGTCGGGCAGCTCGTTGATGCCGAAGATTCCGCGATTCGTGCGCGGAAGCAATCCGTAGTGAATGGTCAGCTCGTCAGCGAGGTAGCGGCCCTCGGCGACCTTGATCGGGTCAACCTCGCCGATCAGGTCGGCGATCGAGATGTCTGGCGTCGCGAGCTTCTCGCCATATCGCCGGTCGCGGCCGATCCACGCGATCGGCACCGCGTCTCCATCCTTGGCGACGAGGTCGAGACAGCGCCGG
This sequence comes from Chloroflexota bacterium, assembly GCA_005880755.1. Classification (GTDB taxonomy): domain Bacteria; phylum Chloroflexota; class Dormibacteria; order Dormibacterales; family Dormibacteraceae; genus 40CM-4-65-16. Next base: position 1,991 of record VBGV01000358.1, on the reverse strand, counting down.
CAGATCGGGTCGTACGGGTGGTCGTTGACCTCGCACCCGGCGATGACCGGCACGAGTTCGTCGAGAAGGCTGACCAGCGACCGCATGATCCGGCTCTTGGCCTGGCCGCGCTCGCCGAGCATGATCACGTCGTGGCCGGAGATCACCGCATTCGCCAGCTGCGGCAGGACCGTGTCGTCGTACCCGACGATTCCTGCGAGCAGCGGCTCGCCCGACCGCAGGCGAGTGAGCAGGTTGCGGCGCATCTCCTGCTTGACCGTCTCGCGCTTGTGCCCGCCGGCACGAAGATCGCCGATGGTCTGAGGTCGGGCAGCGGTCACCTTTGCCACTATAGACAAGGCACATGGCGCTGGGACCGCGAAAGGGCACGCAGCGTCACCGGTTTCTGTTCTCGACCTAGTTAGACTGACCGAGCGCCTTGACTCAATCGATCCGCGCGCGCTATGAGGCTGCACACGATGAGGGCCGACCGCTGCTTGGGGGGCACCGGGGCAACCCGGCGGAAAATCCCGAGAACACGTTGCGGTCTTTCCGGTCCGCCATCGCTGTCGGCTGCGACCTGATCGAGTGCGACGTGCACCTGTCGGCGGACGGCCGGCTCGTCGTGATCCACGACCACACCCTGGAGCGCACGACCAACGGCACCGGCCTGGTCCGCGACCACAGCGCCGCCGAGCTGCGCAAGCTGGACGCCGGCGAAGGCGAGAAGATCCCGCTGCTCCAGGAGGTGGTCGAGCTCGCCCTGGGCAAGGTCGGGCTGGTGATCGAGATCAAGCAGGTGCCGCCGCTCTATCCAGGGCTGGAGGAAAAGCTGGTCAACATGCTCCGCCAGCTGGGTGCGCTGTCGGAGTGCGCTGTCGTCTCCTTCAACCACATGGCGATCCATGAGCTGCGCAAGATCGAGCCTTCCCTACAACTGGGCATCCTCGAAGGCGCGCGACCGATGCATCCCGCGAAGCTGCTGCGTGAGGCGGGCGCGGACGTGTACTCGCCGCATTGGGGGGCGACCGACCCGCAGGTGGTGAAAGAGGTGCATTCGGCGGGCGGGGCTGTCGGGGTCTGGCCCGTGGACGACGACACGGCGGTGCAATGGTGCAAGTACTGCAAGCCGGACTCCGTCTTCAGCAACCGGCCGAGAGAGGTCGGCGCCGCCCTTCGCCAGTAGTCGCGTTACAGCACCCGCCGGGCGGGCGTTCGCTAATTCAGTGGTGCATCCCAATACCATGAACCGGCCGTGCTCGCCGACCGGCCGCCGTTCGAAGACCTCTACCGGGAATACCTCGGGCGCATCTACGCCTATGTCAGGGCGCAGGTCGGCACGTCCGCCGACGCCGAGGACATCACGGCGCAGGTCTTCATGAACGCCTACCAGGCCTACGCGCGTTTCGAGGCCCGCAACACCACGCCTTCGGCCTGGCTGTTTCGGATCGCTCGCAACGCGACGCTCGATCATTTCCGCGCGCACGGGCGCCGCGAACGCCTGCGGCGCACCATCGAGCACCAGCCGATGGCCGAGGAGGACCCGGCCGGAGAGGCTGAGGACCACATCCAGTACCACGCTCTGCTGCACCAGGTGGCGCAGCTTCCGGAGCGCCAGCGGGACGCCATCTCGCTGCGGCACTCCGGTTTGAGCTTTGACGAGGTCGGCCGCCTGATGGGCTGCAGCGAGGACGCGGCCAAGATGTTGTACCACCGGGCCTTGAAGGCGCTGCGCGAAGCTGTACACAAGGAAGACCAGTGAGCGAACAAGAACAAGAAGACGAGATCGAGCTCCAGGCGCTGCAGCGTCAGCTGGACGACGCCATGGAGACGACCCGCCCCCGTCCCGAATTCGAGGACGAGCTCTGGCTGCGGATGCAGACCAGCCGCCCCGCGCCGAGGCGTCTTGGTGATGCGTTCGGGGCGTTCTTCGGCGGGGTTCGCGAAGTTCCCGCGGTGCCGATGGCGGCCGTTGCCGCAGTGCTGGTGGTGGTGGTCGGGGTTGGCATTCT
>VBGV01000244.1 GCA_005880755.1 Chloroflexota bacterium | reverse complement strand
GCTGCAACCTGGTGGCCACGGTGGCGTCGACGACGCGATCTCCGTACTGAAGCTTCAGGCCTCCGATGATTCGCGGGTCGACGACGACGCTTAGCCGCACCTCTTTGTCGAGGCGCTTTGACAGCTGTTGTTGGACACGGTCGCGATCCGCACGGTCGAGCTCGATCGCGGTGGTCACCGTGGCGCTGACGCGACCGGCCGCTTCGTCGGCAAGACGCTGAAACTCTTCCTCGATTGCCTGCGCCTCGTCGATCCGATCTGACTCGATGAGCAACCGGGCAAGGTTGGTAGCTTCGTCGTCGAGCACGCGCGGCGCGGACGCGACGAGGGCTTCGCGGCGATCGGCCGGGATCGTGGGATTGCGCAAGACCGCGGCGACATGAGGGTCATCGAACAGTTCCATGACTCTGGCGAGCCGCCGCGACCATGCCTCGATCTCGCCGGCCGGCTGGGCCAGCTCGAAGATGGCCTTCGCGTATCGCTTAGCCGCGCCCGTCGCCACTGGCAACCTCCTGGATGGCACGCTCGATCAGCTGCTTGTGCTTGGGTCCGTCAAGCGTTTCCCCGATCACCTTTTCGGTCGCCGCGACCACGAGGCCGGCAACCTCATTGCGTGCCGATTGGACCGCACGCTCGCGCTCGGCCTCAATGTCGCGAGTGGCGCCCTCGACTATCCGCTGGTACTCGGCTTTGGCCTTCTCGCGGAGTTCGTGCCGGAGCTGCTCGCCGGAGCGGTTCGCCCCTTCGATGACGGTCTCGGCCGTGCGGCGGGCTTCGGCTAGCTTCTCATCCGCCTCTTGCAAGCGCGCCTCAGCCTCAGCCCGAGCCTTTTCCGCTTCCTGGAGCTTGGCCGTGATATCTCGCTGCCTCGCCTCCGCGATGTCGATGATCCAGGGAAAGACCGGCTTTGGGATGCCGAGGAAAGGCAGGGGCACCCTGGCCAGGAACAAGAGCATCAAAAGGAAGCCGACGGTCTCGACGATGAACGTACCGTTCAGGGTCAATACACCGGCCGCCATATAGATCGAGCTGTGCGTCACTTAGCCCCCAGCGAGAACACGAACAGGGCGCCGAACGCGAGGTTGATGAAGTACATCCCCTCGACCAGTCCAATGATGATGAACATGATGCCCTGCAGCTGGCCGCGTGACTCCGGCTGTCGGGCGACACCGTTGATCGTTGCGTTGCCGACGAGACCGTCGCCAATAGCGGCACCGATCGCGCCGCCGCCGAGTGCGATTCCGAAGGCGATCATTGCGGCTGCCAGGTGGTCCATGACTCCCTCCTTAGTGTGAATGCTCTTGTTCGAAGCCCTCGCGGGCGAGGCCGAAGTACACCAATGTGAGCAACATGAAGATGAACGCCTGGATCAAACCGATGAACAGCACATCGAAAAGCTTCCAGATCGCGACCACAGGCGTGGCGATGACGGGGGGCAGCAAGAGCCCGATCACGTAGAGCATCAGTAGCCCGGCCAGCAGGTTGCCGAACAGTCGCAGCGCCAACGTCACAGGCTTGACGATCTCTTCGATCACGTTGAGAGGTGTGAATATGGCGCGGGCCCACACCGGAAGTTCGTGCGGCCGGGTGTAGTACAGAAGGTAGCCTCTGAACCCGCGCAGCCTGATGTTGTACCAGTGCAGGAGTACGAAAACGACGATTGCCATCGCCGCCGTCTGGTTCACGTCGGTGTTGGCTGGATGCACGTCCGGGATGAGCGTGATCGGCAGAAAGTCGAGGTAGTTCGCGACCAGGATGTAGAAGCCGATCGTCGCGGCAAGCGGGACCACGAAGCTCGAGGCGTCGGGCGCGTTCTCGTTGCTCGTCGACCTGACATAGGAAAACGCCCATTCGGCGAGAGCCTGAACCCGGTTGGGTCGTTCGCTGCTCATCGATCGGGCGATGAGGACGGCGAAGACGATCGTGACCACGATCGCGAGCGCGCTCGAGATGACGCTGTCGTAGTTGATCGTGCAGAAAGTTCCGCAGCCGAGGTCGACTGTCGGATGCGTGACAGGCGGCTGCTCGTCGAAAACGAATCTCATCGGTTCAGAAGCGCCTTCGCCGCCACCGCAACGAGAATGAGCTGTGCAGCGGCGACGCCGAGGACGACGAGCCACGCGTACGCCGTCCCGAGCATCAAGCCGATGCCGATCGCGAGAACAGTCAAAACCGCGAGGCGCGGGATGCTCGAGAGACGTGGGCTGACGCCTGCGCCGAGTGCCCGCTCAGCCAATGCGCCATTGACGGATCCGAGGACGAGACCCAGGGCGACTGCCGTGCCGGCCCTGGTGTAGCCAGCCACGGCAAGTGCAACAAACGCGACGACCGCTGCGACGAGGCAGGCAACGACCGCCCGGCCAGCCACGCCTTTCAATCTCACCAATAGCGTTTGACGTACCTCACGTACACAACAGCCACCGACGCGGCGATCCCCACCAGCAGGCCCGCGAAGAGAAAGACTGGCGAGGTTCGAAGGGCTCCGTCGAGGACGATGCCCAGCAAGATTGGCGCGACGACCGCGCCTGCCAGGAGTGCACCGAGACCCATCAGCTCGGTGCCTGACGGCCCTGGGCTCGGGCTGGACGTCATCCCCGCGCTAAATGCTAGCGGGTACCTGGATCGGCCAGAAGGCGGCGCAGCCAGGGAGCGTTGATCCTCCAACCCGTGTGCAGGAGCAGGTCGGCGGCGACCGTCGACGTCAGGACCGCCGTGGCGGCCACGACCACCGCCAGGACACGGCCGTGGCCGAAAAGCGTCAGCCCGAGCGCGCCGAGCAACGCGCTTGCGGCGTAAAACACAAAGCACGTCTGGCGTGTGTCGAGGCCGAACGACTGCAGGCGGTGGTGCAGGTGCATCAAGTCTGGGCGCGCCACCGACGCGCCTCGCCAGCCCCGGCGGAGGATCGCCCAACCCGTGTCGATGATCGGAACTGCGAGAGCGAGCACCGGTGCGGCCAAAGCAAACGCCACCGCGACCTTGGCCACGCCGAGGATCGAGATCATCCCGAGCGCCATGCCGAGGAAGTGGGCGCCCGAGTCGCCCATGAAGATCCGCGCCGGGTAGAAGTTGAAGAGAAGGAATCCGGCGCAGCAGCCCGCGAGGGCTCCGCTCATCTGCACCACCTCTGGCTGTTTCAGCTGGCCCGCGGCGAGCATCAGCACCACAGCGACGATGGCGACCACTCCGGCGGCGAGACCGTCAGCCCCGTCGAGGAAGTTGACCGTGTTCTGCATCCCGACGAGCCAGAAGACGCTGACCCCGATCGCGATCGGAAGTGCGAAGTAGACGATGTGGCCGCCGGGCAGGCCGAAGTACCCGATTTGAAAGTTGAACGCAAGCACCGCCAACAGCGCGAGGCCGATCTGCACGGCCAGCTTGATGACCGGACGCATCGACCAGCGGTCATCGATGATGAGAAGCCCCGTCGCGAGGCCGGAGACGACCAACAAGCCGAGCGTCTGCAGGTTGTGTGGCGCGAACGCGAGGACCGCGGCCCCAAAACCAAGCCACATCGCCAGGCCGCCGAGCACGGGGGTCGGGTTGACGTGAGCGTGGCGGCCGCCCGGCTCGGCAATCAGTCCGAGGCGCGGTGCGAGCCAGATCGCCAATGGCGAGGCGAGTGCGCAGATCGCAAAGGCGGCGAGCAAAGGCCACAGCCCGGGCAGCAGGTGCTCGGTGACGCTGGTGAGCGCCTGGTCGCTGAAGAAGTCAGTCAAATTCAGTCAAACGCGTAGGGGATCGGGAATCGCCGGCAGAGCTCGAGCGCGCGCTCGTGGACCGAGTCGAGGGTCGCTGCGTCCTCGATACGCTCGACCAGGTCGGCGATGCAGTCGGCGATCACGACCATCTCGGCCTGGCGCATGCCACGCGTGGTGACCAGGGGCGTTCCGACCCGCACACCGCTCGGGTTGAACTTCGATGCGTCGTCAAAGGGGATGGAGTTGCGGTTGAGCGTGATGCCGACGGTGTCCGCCACGTCCTGCACCTGCTTGCCGGTGCGCTTTTGCGGCCGCAGGTCGATCAGCATGAGGTGGTTGTCCGTCCCGCCGCTCACCAGGCGAAGGCCGCGCTCCATCAGCCGGTCGGCCATCGCCTTGGCGTTGACCACGACCTGCTTCGCGTACTGCTTGAAATCGGGCTTCAGCGCTTCGCCGAAGCACACGGCCTTGGCCGCAATGGCGTGCATCAAGGGCCCGCCCTGCGTGCCGGGAAAGACGGCGGAGTCGATCGCTTTCTGCCAGTCGTTGCGGCAGAGGATGATCGCGCCCCACGCCCCGCGAAGCGTCTTCTGCGTGGTGGTCGTGGTGATTGCCGCGTGCGGGATCGGCGAGGGGTACACGCCACCGGCCACGAGACCCGCCACATGGGCCATGTCGACGAACAGCGTGGCGCCGACCGAGTCCGCGATCTGGCGCATGCGCCCCCAATCGACGATGCGCGAGTATGCGGAGAAGCCTGCCAGCAGCATCTTCGGCCGGACCTCCTCGGCCAGCTTTTGCACCACGTCGTAATCGATCTGTTCGGTCTCGCGGTCGACACCGTACGAGTGAATCTCGTACAGCTTGCCGCTGAAGTTCGCCGGACTTCCGTGCGTCAGGTGACCCCCGGCCGAGAGGTCCATTCCCATCACCCGGTCGCCGGGCTGGCACACGGCCATGTATACCGCCGCGTTGGCCTGCGATCCGGAATGGGGCTGCACGTTCACGTACTCGGCGCCGAAGAGCTGCTTGGCACGCTCGACCGCGAGCGTCTCGATCTTGTCGATGACCTCGCCCGTGCCTCCGTAGTAACGGCGTCCCGGATATCCCTCGGCGTACTTGTTGGTCAGCAGCGTGCCGAGAGCCTCCAGGATCGCGGGGCTGGTCAGGTTCTCAGACGCGATCAGCTCGAGGGTTTCGGACTGGCGCTTGAATTCTTTACGGATGAGGTTCGCGACGTCCGGATCCACCTGGTCGAGGGCCCGGAAGGTCATCGTCGTGATGTTCGAGGTCACGAGCTGAGGTTATCCGACTCGCGGTGGTGGCGGCCCGAGGAGCTCGTGAGTCGTGATCTCGCCCTCGCGGAGCACGTGAGGCTCCGGTCCGGTCAGGTCGAGCACAGTCGAGGCCATCCCTCCCGGCGCTGTCCCACCGTCGATCACAGCCATCACCCCGGTCAGTGCTGCAGCCTCCTCGGCGTTCATCGCCGGCTCGCGGCCGTGAAGATTGGCGCTGGTCGTCATCAACGGTCCCGCATGGCGGAGCAGGCCGAGCGCTACTTTGTGCCCGGGAATTCTGACGCCGAGCGTCCCACCCCTCCTGGAGTGAAGGATGAGCGTGAGCGGGCCCGGCCACCACTTGCGCATGAGCGCCTCGGCCTGGGAGTCGACGTGGACGATACCGTCGAGCTGCGACTGCGCCGCGATCAGGAGGATCAACGGCAATCCCACCGGACGGCCTTTGATCTGATAGATCCGCTTCTGGGCCAACTCGTCGTCGAAGCTCGCGCCGAGGCCATATACGGTGTCGGTTGGAAACGCCACGACTCCACCGCTCCGCAGCATCTTGGCCGCGCGCTGCAGTCCTGCCGCCGTAGGTTTCAGGACCATGCTTCGATAACGCGCTCGTGGCCCCCCATGTCGCGGAGCACACGGTGGCCCGCAAAGTTTCGGGCCGCCGTTTGTGAGGCGACCGCCAGGATGGACGAATCGAGCTCGGCCAGCACCCGTGCGCCGGGCTTGAGACGCGCCGGCGCCTCTTCGAGCAGGCGCGCCACCAGCGCTGCCCCTCCCCGCTCCGCGTGCAAGGCGCGCGCCGGCTGGGCGGCAACCTCTAGGGGCAGGTTGGACCCGATCGCCACATAAGGAAGGTTGGCGCAGACGAGGTCGAAGTCGCCCGCCAAGGGCTGCATGAGGTCGCCGCACTCGAGGTGCACGCGATCCGCCACCCGATGCCGCTCCACATTGCGCGCGGCAACCTCCAGCGCCTCGCGGCTCACGTCCGACCCCCACACATCGGCGTTGGGGGCGTAATGGGCGACCGCGATCGCGATGCAACCGCTACCGGTGCCGACGTCGGCCACGCGCACCGGCCTGTTCGATTCGCGCGCGATCTCGACCGCCCTCTGCACCAGCACCTCTGTGTCGGGGTTCGGGACGAGCACGTCGGGAGTGACCTCGAAGTCGAGGCCCATGAATTGCTTGTGGCCGACCAGATAGGCGACCGGCTCGCCTTTCGCCCGACGCGCCACCAGGGCTCGGTATGCGGCGAGCTCAGCCTCTGACATCGGATGGTCGAACTTCAGGTAAAGGTCGAGCCGCCGCAGCTTCAGCGCGTGCGCGAGCAAGAGCTCGGCGTCGAGTCGGGACGAATCGGATCCACGCTTCTGGAGGTAGTCGGCGGAGAGCTTCAGGACCTCAACGATCGTCAAGTGGCGGCGGCTTGGTTGTCGCCGTTCAGCTGCGCAGCTCTCTCGGCGGCGATCAATGCTGACACGAGGTCGTCGAGGTCGCCGGTCATGACGCGGTCGAGCTTGTGCAGGGTCAGGTTGATCCGGTGATCGGTGACGCGGTTGTCCTTGAAGTTGTACGTGCGAATTTTCTCGGACCGGTTGCCGCTGCGGACCATTCCGCGCCGCTGCGCGCCGATCGCTTCCTGCTGTTCCGCGAGCTTCATCTCGTACAGCCTCGCCCGAAGGACTCGCATCGCCTTCTCTTTGTTCTGCAGCTGCGACTTCTCGTCCTGGATGCTCACGGCGAGACCGGTCGGCTTGTGGGTGATGCGGATGGCAGAGTACGTGGTGTTGACGCTCTGTCCGCCCGGGCCGGTCGACGTCGAAGCCTTGATCTCGAGGTCTTCCGGCTTGAGCTCGACCTCTACCGGATCGGCCTCGGGCAGCACGGAAACGGTCGCGGCGGACGTGTGGATGCGGCCCTGCGCCTCGGTCTTCGGCACGCGCTGGACCCGGTGCACGCCGCCCTCGTACTTCAGCTGCGAGTAGGCGCCATGACCGTGGACCTCGAAGGTGATCTTGTCGTAGCCGCCGATGCCTGTCGGTGAGGCTTCGACCACGTCGACCTTCCATCCTTTCTTTTCCGCCCAGCGCGCGTACATGCGAAACAGGTCAGCCGCGAACAGCGCCGCCTCGTCGCCACCTTCGGCGCCCTGGATCTCGACCACGACGTCGCGGTCGTCGTTCGGGTCCTTCGGGAGCAGCAGCACCTTCAGCCGCTCGTCCAGCTCGGCAAGCCGGTCTGACGCCCGGCGCTCCTCCGACCGCAGGTACTCCTGCATGTCCGGATCTTTCTCGTGCCTGAGCATCTCGCGCGCCGACTCCATCTCCTGGCGCGCCCGCCGGTATGCGTCGTAAGCGGTGACGATGTCGCGCATGGTCCGCTGCTCGCGCGCCAGCAGCGTCAACTTCTCGTGGTCGGAGGCGACCTCCGGCCGCGCCATCTCGTTTTCGATCTCGCGATAACGGCGCGCGATCGACTCGAGTCGATCGATCAAATTCGTGCTCCCGCGTTGCCCGGCTTTGCCGGGCAACCGCCACGATCCGATGATGCAGGCGCGTTCAAGTCCAGAGGGGGGTTTACCACAAGGGGGGCCTGCCCCCCTTGTGCCTTTTCTCGCGATAGCGGCGCGCGATCGACTCGAGTCGATCGATCATGTCGTCTTTCCCGCGTTGCCCGGCTCCGCCGGGCAACCGCCACTGAACAGCGTAGAGACAGCCCCTCGACGTCCTTGGGGGGTTCCCCACAAGGGGGGCCTGCCCCCCTTGTGCCTTTTCACGCTGCTGCTCCGGCCGTTTCCTCCTCACCCTCTCGGGCGCTGTTGAAGGCGGTGATCGCGACCTCGAGCATGTCGTCGGAGGGTTCGCGCGTGGTGAACTTCTGCGTTCCCAGCACGGGAAGGAGCGCGACGCGGACGATCGGGTTGTAGCGATGGCGGGCCATGAACCGGATCAGCTCGAAGCCGACGCCCGCGATGAGCGGGATGGCAAGCAGGCGGCTCACCACCAGCCAGAACAGGTTGGGGTGAAACACCGCGACGATGCTGAAGACGATGACGCTGACCACGAGCACGACGAGGAGGAACCCGGTCCCGCAGCGCGGATGCAGCGTGCTCGCGCGGCGCACCGACGGCACGTCGAGCGTCCAGCCGGACTCGAAAGCGTTGATCGTCTTGTGCTCCGCGCCGTGGTACTGGAAAACCCGTCGCACGTCGGGCAGCAGCGCAATCGCGGCGAGGTAGCCGAGGACCAGGCCGACGCGGATCAAACCCTCGACAAGAACGAACAGAAAGCTCCCGCTGCGGTGCACGGCAAAGCTCGCCAGCAGGAGCGGCAAGCCGATGAAGATCACGAGCGCGAAGACGCCCGCCATCGCGACCGAGCCGGTGATCTCTTTTTTGCCGATCTCGATGTTCTGGCTGCCGGCGTTCATGTTGGCCGACCAGATGAGCGACTTCATGCCCAGGTGAAGCTGCTCGCCGATCAACGCCAGCCCACGCACAAAGGGCAGCTTCCACAGCGGATGCGTGTAGATGGGCGCCTTGAGCTCGCCACGGTCGACCACGATCTCCTTGGTGGTCGGCAGCCGAACAGCGACCGCGTAGTACCGCTTGCCGCGCATCATCACGCCTTCGATGACGGCCTGGCCTCCATAGAAGAACGGCTGCTCGGCCTTCGGTTTTGCCTGGGCCACCGGAGCACTTACCTCCGGGTTAGGCATCTACACCCGGGTCTTAGCAGCCCGCTTCCGGAACCGCTCGACCTGTCCGCCGGTGTCCACGATGCGCTGCGTGCCCGTGAAGAACGGATGGCAGACGGAGCAGATCTCCGTCTTGAGCTCCTTACGCGTGGAACCGGTCGTGAACGTGTTCCCGCATGCGCAGGTCACGACCGCGTCTTCGTAGTAGGTGGGATGGATCTGTGCTTTCAAGGGATGACTCCTGGGGTAGTTTACCGAGCGAACGAGACGAACAAACTCTCAGCCTGGAAGGTCATCACGCCCAGGTAAAGGACGAGACCCAGCCACGCCGCCCCCAACGCCAGGCGCGCCTGCGCGGGAACTGAGGCGTAATAAGGGTTCTTGGCGTTCCTGAACCCTGCCCGCATGGTCTGGATCCCGAGCAAGGCGATGATGATCAGGAAGAAGCTCGCGAAGTGGAAGACCAGGACGCTCACAGCGATCATGCCCAGGCCCACGACCTGAAACCAAGGCGACACCGGTGCCAGGATCCAGGCGCCGTCGAGCTGCCAGATGGGGATCAGGTTGAAGATGTTCAGAAAGAACCCGATCGAAGCCGCCAGCAAGAACACGGGATTCTGCGTCGCGCCGTAAAGGATCCACGCCGCCGTCGCACCGATCGTGCCGGCGATGGGTCCGGCGATGCCGATCTGAGCCTGTTTCAGGGCGTCGGTCGGGTGCTGACGCTGGAAGATCGCGGCTCCGAGAAATGGAATGAAAATCGGCGCCGTCGCCCGCATTCCCTGGCGCCGGATCTCCAGGACATGGCCCATCTCGTGGACGAAGAGCATCACCACGAGCGCAACCGCAAACCAGCCTCCGTAGAGGAGGGAGTACGCCCCGAAGCTGACCAGCGCGGAGAAGAGGGTGGCGAGGGCGGGAATCTTGACGAGGAATACCAGGCCGTACTTCACCACCGCCCAAACAGCCAGGGCAGCGGAGCCCAGCCAACCCAGCGTGCTCCTGTTCGACCCCTGCGGCGCGGGCGAATAGTGGTACGGCGACTGCGGCGGAATGTCCGAGGTCGCCTGGTAGGGAGGCGGCGGGGGGATGTACTGGCCGCCCTGCGGCGGCATGTAGGGGTCGTTCTGACTCATGGGATCCGTCTATTAGATACCCGCCCCAGGGGATTGCTAATCCGCAGCCGGACTCGGCCGCTAGCCGGCGCCTCGGGCCAGGTGATGCTGGGTCGTGAGCCGGCGGACGGTGGCGTGCCGGCTGGAGATCACCAGGGACGAGGTCTCGGCATAGCCGCTCGCAAACGTCACGCCCGGCAGGAGCGGACCGCCCGTGACGCCGGTGATGGCGACCGCGATGTCGGCGGCGGGGGCCAGCTCGCCGAGGCCGTAGACGTGGGAAGCCTTGTCTCCGACCGCCTTCTTCTCCTCGTCGTTGCGAGGCATGAGCCGGGCCAGGAACTCTCCGCCCAGGCACTTGACCGCGCACGCTGCGATGAGCGTCGCGTGCAGGTCGCCGATCCCGATCGCCGCATCGATCCCGCTTCCCGGCAGGGCGGCCATCACCGCGCTGGCGAAATCGCCTTCCTCCAGCGTCCGGATGCGGGCGCCGGTCCCAGCCACCTCGGCGATGAGCTCCTGGTGGCGCGGCCGCTCGAGGATGGCGACGGTGAGGTCCTGCACCCGGACGTCTCGGGCGAACGCAATTCGCCGCAGGTTGTCGATCATCGGATCGTCCAGGTCGATCGCGCCCCGAGCCCCGGGACCGGCGACGAACTTCTCGACCTGAGAGGTGGCGGGCACGTGGGCAAATCCGCCAGGCTCGACCGCCACCAGCAGCGAGACCGCGTTGATGTGCCCCCGCGCGACCTGGCTCGCGCCCTCGACCGGGTACACGCCCAGGTCGACCTTGCGCCCTCCACCAGTGATCACAAGGCCATGCGGGAGATGCGCCTGGTGGCGTGGGCTCAAGACCACGGTGGCGGTCAACCCCGACTGCTCGAGCGCGCCGCGCATGGCGTGGCCGGCGGCATCGCTCACGCCGTCCGGGTCTCCTTTGCCGAGGAACCCGGCACACGCAAGCGCCGCAGCCTCGGTCGCATGCACGAGCTCGAACGACAGTTCGCGCTGCGCGTCTAAAGAAGGAATCCCGCTCCTCTGCTGCTCCATCTTCGTCCTAGGGTGTCTCGGTTTCTTCCAGCAGCTCCGCGGGACGAAGCTCCATCTGGTCGATCCCGCTCTGCAGGAACGCCGCCCGCACGAAATCGCGGAACAGCGGGTGCGGCCGGTTCGGGCGCGAGCGGAACTCCGGGTGGAACTGGCTCGCGACAAACCACGGGTGGTCGGCCAGCTCGATGATCTCGACCAGGCGTCCGTTGGGCGAGAGCCCGCTGAACACCATGCCCCCCTCGCTCATCACCTCACGGTATTCGTTGTTGAACTCGAAGCGATGGCGGTGGCGCTCGTACACGACCTCCTCCCCATACGCCCTGTGCGCCCGGGAACCGGGCAGCAGCTTGCACGGATAGAGGCCGAGCCGCATCGAACCGCCCATCTGGTCGACGTTTCGCTGCTCGGGCATGAGGTCGATGACGGGCGTCGAGGTGAAGGCCGCGAACTCCGTGGAGTTGGCGTCCGGCGCATCGAGCGTCTCGCGCGCGAAGTCGATCACCGCGCACTGCATGCCCAGGCACAAGCCGAGGTAAGGAATGCGGTTGTGCCGCGCGTAGCGCGACGCGATGACCTTGCCCTCGATGCCTCGGTAGCCAAACCCTCCCGGCACGACGATGCCCGCCACTCCCATGAGAGGCGACGTGTCGCCGGCGTCGAGCTTCTCCGACGAAACCCAGTGAATGTCGATGTCGAGCCCGTGATGGATCCCGGCGTGTCGCAGCGACTCGATGACGCTCAGGTAGGCGTCGGGCAGCTGGATGTACTTGCCGACGATCGCGATCGGCACCGAGGCTCGCGGGTGCTTGATCCGATCGACCATCCTGGTCCACGGCTCGAGATCCGGGACGTGCGCCGCCTCGTCGAGCTCGAAATGCTTGGCCATCACCTTGCCGAGGCCTGACGCTTCGAGCATCAGCGGAACCTCGTAGATCGACTCCACGTCCGGCACTGACACGACCGCCTCTCGCGGCACGTCGGTGAACAGCGCGATCTTCTCCTTCAGGTCGTTGTCGATCGGCAGCTCGGAGCGACAGATGATCGCGTCGGGCTGGATTCCGATCGCGCGCAGGGCCTGGACCGAGTGCTGGGTCGGCTTGGTCTTCATCTCCTGACCGCGCACGACCGGCACGAGCGAGCAGTGCACGTAGAAGACGTTCTGCCGCCCGACGTCGTTCTTGAGCTGCCGGATCGCTTCGAGGAATGGAAGGCTCTCGATGTCGCCGACCGTCCCACCCACCTCGACCACGACGACGTCGGCCTGCGGGTCCTTCGACGCCCGGAGGATCTTCTCCTTGATCACGTTCGTGACATGCGGGATGACCTGAACAGTGGCGCCGAGGTAGTCGCCGCGGCGCTCGCGGGCGATGACCTCCTGGTAGATCTTCCCCGTCGTCACGTTGGACGCGACGGTCAGGTTCTCGTCGACGAAGCGCTCGTAGTGCCCGAGATCGAGGTCGGTTTCCGCACCGTCGTCGGTGACGAACACCTCCCCGTGCTGGTAGGGGCTCATCGTCCCGGGGTCGACGTTGAGGTAGGGGTCCAGCTTCTGGAGGGAGACGGTGAGGTGGCGGGCCTTCAGGATGTTCCCGATCGACGCCGCAGTGATCCCCTTGCCAAGCGAGGAGACGA
>VBGV01000243.1 GCA_005880755.1 Chloroflexota bacterium | reverse complement strand
GGGACGAGACGATCCTGCTGTTGCGTGTCGCCGAGCGCCCTCGCGCAATGACCGGCCTCCTGGCCGCAACTGCACGCATGCTGGATCTTGCCGCTCCGCACGAGAGGCTGGAGCCCATCGCGCCGGGCACCATGGGCGAAGACGTGATCGGGATCGCCTTTCTCGACCCGGCCACGGAACCCCCGCGTGTGGTCGTCGCCTACGTGCGCAGGGATTTGCCCGGACTCGATGTCAGCGACCCGAGGTCGATCCAGGTCACCAAGCTTGCTGCCAAGTTGGGCGCCCGGCCGGAGGTGAGGGATTACCTGACGCAGATCTCGCACCTGCGCGTGGCTCGCAGCACGGATGGGGCGCACTTCGTGGTCGATCAGCTCCCCTGCGTGGTCCCTGCGAATTCATTCGAGGAATACGGCTGCGAGGACCCTCGAGCCACGTTGATCGACGGCGTCTGGCACATCACCTACGTCTCGGTTGGCTCCGTGGGCATCACGACAAGCCGGCTGACCACGACCGATTTCAGGTCCTTCGAGCGCCACGGGCTCATGTTCTTGCCCGACCACAAAGACGTCGTGCTTTTTCCTGGCCGCGTGCAGGACCGTTACGTGGCACTCACCCGTCCCATGCCCGCGTCCTTCAATCGCGTGCTCGGAATCTGGATCGCATTTTCGGACGACCTCGTGGGCTGGGGTGGCCACAGGCCGCTCGCGCTGCCTCGCCCCGGCATGTGGGACGGTGTGCGCACGGGCGCGGGCACCGTTCCTTTTCGCGTCCCTGAAGGCTGGCTCGAGCTCTACCACGGCGTCGACTTCGAAGGCCAGTACGCGATGGGCGCGCTGCTCCTCGACGCCGAGGATCCGTCGCGGGTCATCGCCCGCTCGCCAGAGCCGATCCTCACGCCTGATCAGGACTACGAGCAGTCGGGCTTCTACCGCAACACGGTGTTCTCGTGCGGTCACGTCCCGCTTGATGAAGGCGGGGAACGGATCCGCATGTACTACGGCGCCGCGGACTCCCGAATGGGCGCGGCCGACTTCGATGTGAAGGAGATCGTCGACTCACTGGCGCCTTGCTGAGGCAGCTCGCCGCGCTGACGCGGCCGGTGCCGGCTGCTGGGCCCCGCGCTTTGGCTCTCGCGGTCTACGCCGGTGCGATGGGGGAGCATTTCGAGGCACGCGAAAGCGGGGTGGAGGGTGTCGCCTGCGTGGACGACGCCGCGCGCGCCGGCTCGCTCCTGTACAGGCTGTGGGCAGCCACCGGCAACGAGGCGCTCAAGCAGTGGGCGGACGGGCTTCTCGACTTCGTCCTCTGGATGTACGCCGGCGAAGGCCTCTGGCACAACTTCATCCTCGACTGGCAGGGCGCCCGTAACGTCGACGGTCCAACCTCGGCGGCCGGGATCAACTTCTGGCAAGCGCGTGCAACCCACGCCCTCGCAGAGGCGAACTGCTCACGAGATGTCGTGACGCGGGCTCTTGACGTCGCCGGGGCTGCATCGCCTCCCTCAGACGTGCGTGCGGTCCACGCCCTCAGCGTGTTGACGCTCCTCGAGCGAGCGCCCGACCAAAGGCTGACGACGCGGCTTGCTGCATGGTGCGATGAGCTGGCCGCATGTCAGCGCGGCGGAATGCTGATGAACTCGCCAGATGAGCGCGGCCGGCCTCACCTCTGGGGCCACGTGCAGGAAGCTGTGCTGGCCGACGCGTCCGTCGTGCTGGAGAGGGCAGACCTGCTCCAACTGGCGGTCACCAGCGCGGACGAAGTCTTCGCCGACGTGATCGAGTCCGGCTTCGATCTCCCGCACGTCCATAGCTACGAGGTGCAGTCGGCGATATTCGTCATGGACCGGCTGGCCGACGTCACGCGCCAACCGCGCTATGCGGACATGGCCCGAAAGGCGCGGTGCTGGTTTGACGGGCGCAACCCGGCCGGCGCCGCCATGTTTGACCGGGCAACGGGTCGCGTCGCGGATGGGCTCGACGATGGGCGCGTGAGCGATCGTTCAGGTGCTGAAGCGAACATCACGGCTTGCCTTGCGCTGCAGGGCGATCCTGAGGTGCTCTCGCTGGCTCGAAGCTGGATGCGCGCCTGGTAATCACCAGAGGTCTCGGTTCACCGGTCGCCGCCTACTGCAGTTGAGCGATCCGCTCCGCGACCGCCTCCGCGCTCGGCACGTTGGCCTCCCGGCCCTCGTGCAGGAGAGCGCGCATAGCCGCCGAGAGGGCGCTGCGGAGCCCCTCGGGCTTAAGGGAGCCAACGTGCGTTCTGTTGAAGCTGGCGAGGGTGTCGGCGGGTAGGTCGTCGTAACCGCGTGCTTGTTCAGCCGGTAGTTCCCGACGGAGGCAGGCGAGCGAGAGAGCGTGGTCCCGAACCGCGCCGATGTAGTGCTCCGCCTGCCAAACACGCCCGCGTTCGATGCACGTTCGCGCGTGAAGTCCGTAGATGACGCCCCAGCCGAACAGGTCTCCGGCGGCCGGCGGGTTGCGCCCATCAGCCGACACGCCCTCAGCGGTTTCGCCGAACAGCAGTCGGAACCGGGGACCGGCAGGGACGAAGCGCGCCGCCGGCGTCAGCGACAGATCGAATTGGAGAGCGTCTGGCAGCAGGAACACGCGGTAAATCGTCGGCCCGCGCACAAGGTCGACGAGTTGCACCGCGGCCAACTGGTCGCTGAGCGTGCGAGTCCAGTCGTCGAGAACTTCAGCAACGGGCACGTCGTCGGCGACGGCGAAGGTGAGGTCAAGGTCCGAGAAGCGATCGCCGCCGCCGAGGGCCAGCGAGCCGACCGCGGCCCCAGCTACGACCCGTTGGTCCTTTTCGGCAAGGGTCAACACGCGTTCGCGTAGCGCGTCCCTTTGCTCAACCGTGAACACGACCGCGCGGATCGTAAACCGTGCCGCGTCGCAGTTGCTGGAGTCCGGTCGCGAGTCAGCGGTCGAAGCGCCAGCGAGTCGCCCCGTGGGGCTCCCTGGTTGCGACCCCCACCGCCACTCTCGAAGTCACGACGTAGAGATTCCAGGGTCCACGTCCGGCGCTCGGCGCGCTGAACTCGGCTGCGATCGCCCCGCCCTCCGCGCGTGCCGGCCAACCTAAGGCGGCGTAGAGGCTTGCTACACGCTCCAGGGTCGGCATATCGGTCACCTTGCGGGCCGTGCCCTCGATGACAATGTCGATGTCGTCGAGCGACACCGAGACCGAACACTTCGCGTTGGCGACCAGGTTTCGACTCTTGCGGGTCCGCGGTCCGCTCGTGAAATAGAACTGGCCATCCACCCATAGAGCGCCCACCGCAGCAACGTGTGGGCTTCCGTCGGGGTCGACCGTTGCCAGCCAACAGGTCCGGCCGCGGCCTTCCTCGTGGGCTTGCGCTTCGAGCTGCCTCAGGGCCCGCGACCAGGGGATGGGCTTGTGGCCGTAAATGTCCAGATTCTTGTCTTCCATGTCCGCCTCCTTGGAACCTTTGTAACCCATGACTGACCAAGGGCCTCCAACTCATCGGTGGCGTTTCGTGCAGCGGCCGTAGGTACCGTCTGCACCGATGAATTCCCGACTCTGGCGGAGTCTTTATCTTCGAGATTCGATTCCAAAGCACGTAAGGAGCTTGACCATGACCACCGATTCGACCACCGACACCAAGGGAACCGGCAAGTACGCCGAGGTCAACGGCCTCAACCTCTACTACGAGACGCACGGTGCGGGGCGGCCGCTGATCCTCCTGCACGGCGGACTCATGTCGAGCGAGACGTTCGGACCCGTGTTACCGCTACTTTCGGAGCACCACCAGGTCATCGCCCCCGACCTGCAAGGGCATGGCCGCACCGCTGACATCGATCGACCAATCGACGTTCGGCTGATGGCCGACGACATCGCCGCCCTGATCGACCAGCTCGGGCTTGAGAAGCCGGACGTGGTCGGCTACTCGCTCGGTGGTGGCGTGGCGCTTCACACGGCGGCGAAGTACCCGGCCAAGATCCGCCGCCTGGTCGCAGCCTCAGCGAACATCCGCCCCGACGCGATCTATGCGGAGATGCGAGCGCAACAGGGCCAGGTCAATGCGGCCGCCGCCGAGTTCATGAAAGACACACCGATGTACCAGCTCTACAACAGGGTCGCACCGCGTCCCGAGGACTTCCCGAAGCTGCTCGACAAGATCGGCGCCTCGATGGCCAAGGACTTCGACTTTGCTGACGAGGTCCGCGGTCTCGAGGTGCCCACGCTCATCGTCGCCGCCGACGCCGACATGGCTCCGCCGAGCCACTACGTCGAGGTGTTCAAACTGCTTGGCGGTGGACTCCGCGACGGTGGCTGGATGGGCGAGGGCCGGCCGGCGGGCGGTCACGCGCTCGCGATCCTGCCGGGCCTAACCCACTACAACCTCGGCGTTTCGCCCCTCTTCGCTGCGGTCATCCTCGCCTTCCTCGGAGACGATCCGAGCCGAGCTTGATGTCTTCTTCAACGACGCGACGGGATAGTGCGCTGAAGCTTGAAACAGCCTCACAGCTGACAGCGCGCCGGCGAAGATCATGGTGTAAATGCTGACCGTCGCGGCCGCCTCAGAGATGCTCCGGGTCTGCCAGACGACACCGGCTGCGTCGGTGACCTGCGAATTGCTGCCGCCCACCAGGAAGGTCAGAACAGGGGTCAGCCCAATCACCGCGTACATGACTAGGGCCTGGGCGTAATAAGGGCTCGGCAAAGTCCGCGCCACCTCGCTGGCGGATGGTCGAAACCTGACGAAGAGAGCGAACAGCTGGAGAAAAACGTATACGGTGAAAAACCAGCCCAGGTAGTTCGTTAGCGGCACTCCAAAGTAGCCGCCACCTTGCTCCCAGATCCACTGGTGCTGAATGGTCGAAGCCCTCGGGTCAAGAGTCAGGTCCCACATGACCATGAGGAAGGAAGCGATGAACGGAACGGCAACAACCGTGAAGGCATTGGCTTCCCGCTTCACATCTCCGATGAGCACGTTCGCCAACACCCAGGCGAGGTAGCCGGTAGCGAAATAGGCCGGGCCGATGAGCACCGGTACCAGGAAGAGCTTCGGGCCGAGCACGTCTGTGTAGTGGTAGTGCCCGAAGGGAAAACCCGTCAGGATGCTCGTGTTCTCGAGGATGTTGCTCACAACGAGACTGATGACGATGAACACCGCGATGCCGCTCCAGCCGTAGCGCAGCGCTCCGTGAATGAGCGCGAACGCAACTGACAGCAAGAGCACTACGGCGATGGGGATGGAAAGCCCGAGAGAGATGTTCGCAAACAGGGAGACTCCGTAGGCCGCCGCGAGAGTCCAGAGGATGGTCGTGGTCAGCTTCGTGTTTCTAGCGATCATGCTGATGAGCCTCCAGTTATGCCGACCGTGCGGCGGCTGTATTGATCACCGGCGGCCGCCTGGACCAGCCAGGTCGCCACGTCCGCCCGCGAGATCTTCTCCGACATGCGACGCTTGGCCCCTTCGGGAACCACCGCCACAGATCCGTTGGCCGGACCGTCGGTAAGCATGCTCGGGTAGACGATGGTCCATGCGAGGTCGCTTCGGCGGAGAACCTGTTCGCCGGCGTTCTTGTCCTTGATGACCGGGCCCATGGCGATCCCGGTGAGCAGCCTGCTAACCACATCCATCCGATCCTGCTCGACGACCCAAGACGAGAGCACGACGACCCGGCTGACTCCCGCCGCGCGGGCGGCAGCGACGATGGCCTGGCTTGAATCCTCGATCACCGATCCTTTGCCGCCGAGCGTGCTGATGACAGCGTCGGCACCCGCCAGGGCGCGTGAGAGGTCCGACTTGTCGGTTGCCGAGCCGCTTACGACACGAAGGTTTGAGTTACCCGTCGCCAGCTTCTCAGGCGAACGGACGAGCGCGGTGACGGTGTGGCCGGCGGCAAGTGCCTGCTCGACCACGAGGCGGCCTGTTCGGCCGGTGGCTCCGAGGACTAGAAGGTTCATAGCTCTGCTCCGGGGTCTAGAATTCGTGAAGTTGAAGCTTCAACTTGCTAATGTTGATAAGAAGTTGAAGCGTCAACTTATTCCCGAGCGAAATCCGGGCCCAAGGACGCCCCAGCAACTCCGGTGGCTGAGCCATCGCGAGTGGAGTGCCTGGCTCCAGCTGCTGGGCACCATCACCCTGCTGCCGGCCGCCCTCGACTCCCAGCTGCAGCGGGAGGCGGGCATGAGCCACTTCGAGTTCGCTGTCATGGTGGTGCTGTCCCGCCAGCCGGGCCGGAGCCTTCAACTCAAAGACCTGGCCGTGGTCGCCAACGGCTCGCTGTCCCGGCTGTCGCATGTCATCTCGCGGCTGGAGCAGCAGGGTTGGGTGCGCCGGACGCGCGGGATCAAAGGCCGCGCCACCAACGCCGAATTGACCAACAAGGGGTATCAGAAGGTGATGGCGGCGGGTCCGATCCACTTCCAGGAGGTTCGCCGGCTCGTATTCGACGTACTGACGCCTGACGAGGTCACGGCGCTGGAGCACGTTTCGGCCCGCCTCAACGTCGGGCTGCTTGATGGAATCAGTCTTGGAACACTGGTGCGCCGTACCCGGCAGCGTTCGACGCGCCGGTCGAGCTAGGCGCCTGAAGATCGCCCGATCCGGCGGGCTTTGTTACGCTGGCGCTGACTTCCTCGCGCTCTGGCGCGCGGAAAGCCAGGTCACGGGGGGTTGCCCTTGCGAAGTTATCGCTACACGAGCCACGCGGTGGTGCTCTTGATAGCGATCGCAATGTCGGGGTACGGCGCCGTCAATCTGAACAACTCAATGGCCGCTAGGGCGGAAGCTGTCGAAGCCAGAGCGGCCGGCGAGGGCGGTCTGTACGGCGACGTTCTGGTGGGCCGTGACAGCACGATCATCAAACCAATCTCGATTCCCAATGCGCCGCTGCCCAATCGCAAGGCCATCCGCTACACGGTGAAGGCGGGAGACACGCTCGAGAGCGTCGCGCGCGCCTACGGCGTCACGTTCAGAGAGATCACGTGGTCGAATCCCGGCCTGCGATTGCCGCTCAAAGCCGGCCAGACGCTCAGGCTGGCGCCCGTGCCGGGAGTCGTCGTCGTGGTCAAGAACGGCGATTCGCCGGCGAGCCTTGCCGCGGCCTATGGCGTCGATGAAGCCACTGTCCTGGGCTTCAATGACATTCACGCTCCTGAGCTGACCCCCGGCCTGATGATCGTTATTCCGGTCGACCCGCAAACCGGCCCGAACCTGAACACCGGCGAGCCTGCCGACCCAATCAATCCCGGCGCCCTGTTCTGTCCGATCCAGGGGGCGAAGATCATCCAGAAGTTCGGAGCGACATCGTTTGCGTTAGAACCGGCGTATGGCGGCTACCTCCACTTTCATTCCGGCGTCGACGTGCTGGCTGAATACGGGACTCCGATCGTCGCCGCGGCGGGTGGAAAGGTGACGGCCACAGGTTATGCGGACTACTTCGGCCTCCGGGTCGCGATCACCGACTCTTACGGGCTGGTCGAGATTTACGCCCACATGTCTGACGTGGCGGTCAAGGTTGGCGATTCGATCCAGCAGGGCCAGAAGATCGGCCTCGTCGGCAGCACCGGTCTTTCGGTTGGCTCGCATCTGCATCTGCAGCTCGAGGTGGGGGGCATGCCAACCGATCCAACTCCTCTCATCGGCTGTTGAGAATCGAGGGCGTAGCAGTCCAGTAACGTGGGTGCATGAGCAGGGGATTCCGCGACGCGGACCAAACCCAGGCGATGAGCGATCAGGCCGTTGCCAACGAGGTCCAGCGCATCCTGGAGCGCGGTCGACGCGACCCGACAGGCGCGGCCGCTGACGGTATGTGCCAGGACTGCGGAAAAAGGATCGGCGACGAGCGCCTGGCGGTGCTGCCGTCGGCCGTGCGCTGCGTCAGGTGTCAGGCCTCATGGGAGCAGGGCCAGGCCGGGCACTGACGGCTCGCCGGACGACACCGACTCCGCCGTCTACCGAGAGCTCCGAGATTATCGTGACGCGGCTTCCTGCTTGCGCACCTGCGAGCGTGCCAGCGCGTACTGGCCGGCGAATCCAACCACGAGCGCGACGAGCACGCCGACGTTGGCGTACGTCCAAGATCCGTTGCTCTTCGGTCCCAGGCCTAGCGGCTCGAGCAGGTAGCCCTGCCAGCCGAGCCACGCGGCGAAACTGTTGGTCACCAGGCCCCAGCCGAGGAAGGTTGCGACCAGCGTGGTCCCGACCGCGACCCAGTTCACCGGACCGTAACGGCCGCGCGAGTCATACAGGTCCGCCTCCGCATAGTCCCGCTTGCGCAGCAGCAGGTCGGCGAGGAACACACCGCACCAGGCCGAGATCGGCACGCCGAGGGTGATCAGGAAGCCCTCGAATGGACCGATGAAGTTGCTGGCGATCCAGACCACGTAGATGGTGCCGAGGATCATGATCACGCCGTCGATCCCCGCCGCGGTCCAGCGAGGAACTTTCAGTCCAAGTGTGAGCAGGGCGAGGCCCGACGAGTAGATGTCGAGCACGGCGCCGCCGATCAGGCCCCCGATCGCGACCAGCGCGAACAGCACCAGGTACCACGTGGGGAGGAGGGTGGTCAGCGCACCGATTGGATCAGCGCCGATCGCCTGGTTCAGCTTCTGGTCGGACGCCGCAAGGAGCAGTCCGTACACGACCAGCAACACGGGCGCAACGGCGGCGCCGAACGTCGTCCACGCCACGACCCCCGCGCTGGACGCGGAACGAGGCAGGTAGCGTGAATAGTCGGCTCCACTGTTCACCCAACCAAGGCCGAAGCCCGTCGCGGCGAAAATGAGCGCGCCGAGCACGGCCTGGGGCGGGCCGCTGGGCACCGAGGTCACCGCTCCCCAATTGATGTTGCCGAATGTCAGCAACACGTAGCCCACGGTCAGGACCGCCAGCCCGACCGTGAGGATCGCCTGCAGCCGCATGATCACGTTGAAGCCGAAGATGCCCGAAAACACGACCACTCCCGCGACGACCAGGAACGCAATGATCTTGGTCGCGTCGCCACCACCCCATCCCAGGCGACCAAACACGGTTGCGGTGGCGAGGGTGGCCAGCGAGACCAGGACAGTCTCCCAGCCGACCAACAAGATGTAGGACAGAGCCGCCGGGATCTTTCCACCCTGGACGCCGTACGCGGCCCGGCTGAGGAC